>CAZHBL010000957.1:0-1883 GCA_964530105.1 uncultured Pirellulales bacterium
AGCTCTGAGCAGGGGGGCGGAATTTGTATTTTTCGTTGAGCTGGATAAGAATATAATCACAACCCTAAGGAAAAATATAGAAAGGGCCGGCTTTATCAAAGAATCGAAAGTAATAAGAACAAATGCATTTAAGATAGACAATGTGGCTGATATAATTGAGCATAAATTCGATTTGGTTTTTGTCGATCCGCCTTATAAAAGAACTCAAAACGTTCAAGCCGGCTCATCTTTGGCTGGTTTATTGAATGTATTAGGTGATTATATAATCCCGGATGGTATAGTTGTCGTCAGGACCTCCATGGATGTGTCATTGCTGGAACAATATGGCCGGTTACAGGTCACAGAGCGGCGGCAGTGGGGGACAATGACCGTTACTATTTTAAGAGGGACAAATTCGTGACAAACAAAAACGCCGCCATAACTGTGGTTAAAGAACTGCGTCAAAACGGCTTCACAGCTTTCCTGGCGGGTGGCTGTGTTCGTGACATGCTGCTGGGTAGACGAGCCAGCGACTACGATGTCGCGACAAACGCCCGCCCCGAACAGACAATCGGGATATTTCCAAGGACACTGAAAGTCGGGGCCAAATTCGGCGTCGTAATCGTCCTTCTCCGGGGCCGGCCTGCCATGAACCGCTCTGGTACGTGGCAGGTGGAAGTGGCAACGTTCAGGACCGAAACCGGATACGCCGACGGCAGGCATCCGGGGACGGTGGAATTCAGCAGTGCCGAAGAAGACGCCCGCCGGAGAGATTTTACTATTAACGGGATGTTTTTCGACCCGCTGACAAAAGAGGTTTTGGATTATGTCGGCGGTCAGGCGGACCTTCGTAAAAGAACCATCCGCACCATCGGCAAATCCGACGAACGCTTCGGCGAGGATTATCTGCGGATGCTGCGTGCCGTGCGGTTCTCCACACAGCTCGGTTTTGAAATAGAATCTTCGACATGGTCGGGGATTCGCAATAACGCAGAAAAAATCTCCCGGATAAGCGGCGAAAGAATAGCAATCGAGCTGGAAGGCATTCTTACGAATCCCAATCGTGTCACCGGCCTTTCGATGCTTATCGAGAGCGGCTTGGCCGAAGCAATTTTCGCTGGCTTCGGTTCCGAACAGGCGAAGTTCGGGATAAGCGTATTGAGCCAACTGCGAAAGCAGGTCGATTTCGCCCTGGCATTGGCCTCTCTTTTCGCGGCCTGCGAGACGAAATTCGCACTCGAAAAATGCCACGTATTGAAACTCAGCAGGAACAGGTACAAACATATCAAATTCCTGCTCGATAATCGAGGCAGGCTGCTCGATGAGCAGATGTCCTTGGCCGACTTGAAAAAGATTCTCGCCGAACCGTATTTCCGGGACTTATACGAATTACAAAGAGCTATCCAGAAGGCCACCATAGGCGGCAGGAAAAGTATTTCGCCGCTGCTCAAGCTGCGAAGAAGAATAAAGGCACTTGGTGACATCGAATTACGTCCCATGCCTCTGCTCAACGGTCACGAGCTTATCCGCCTGGGAGCCGTCCCCGGCCCGGGTCTTGGCCAGCTGGCCGAAGAATTGTATATCGCCCAGCTCGAAGGAGAGCTTCGAACCGCCGAACAGGCCGGGCAGTGGGCCAAAAAGTGGCTCGACAAACACAGGATGGAACAAAGCTAATGCAGCCATTTAGTCTCCTAATCAAGCCGTCCGGATCGGACTGCAATCTCGATTGCAGGTACTGTTTCTACAAAAACAGGTCGCCCGAGCTCGGCCGGGGCAAACAACGCATGAGCGATGACGTGCTGGAGACGCTCGTCAAAGATTACATGCAGCTTGGTTTCCCCGTCGCCGCCTTCGCATGGCAGGGGGGCGAGCCGATGCTTATGGGGCTTGACTTCTATCGCAGG
>CAZHBL010000958.1:0-1880 GCA_964530105.1 uncultured Pirellulales bacterium
ACGCATCACATCCATGCCGATGGCGCGTACATCTTCGGGAGTCACATAACCACGCGTCTGGAGGAAGGCATGCGCTTTCGCGGCCTTGGCCAGATTGATGGAAGCGCGCGGCGACGCACCATAGCTGATCAGTTCGGCCAGATCATCCAGACCATACTGTTTGGGATCCCGTGTCGCGAAAACAATGTCCACAATATATTGCTGGATTTTGGGATCGATGTAAATCTCTTCGACCACGGCACGCGCCTTGACAATGTCCTGCGGTTTGATCACAGGATCGGCCTTGGGCTCCGGTCCGTGTGTCATACGTTGCATAATGGCCAGTTCTTCTTCGGGCGTAGGATAGTTGATGGACAGCTTGAGCATGAACCGGTCAACCTGCGCTTCTGGAAGCGGATACGTGCCTTCCTGCTCGATGGGATTCTGCGTTGCAAGGACCATGAACGGCTCGGGCAGCTTGCGGATTTGTCCGCCGCTGGTGACCGAATGTTCCTGCATCGCTTCGAGCATGGCCGACTGGGTCTTGGGAGTGGCGCGGTTGATTTCATCGGCCAGAATAATCTGTCCGAAGATGGGGCCCGCCTGGTACTGAAACTGACGCTTTCCGGTCGCGGCGTCTTCCATCACGATATTAGTGCCGATGATGTCCGCCGGCATTAAATCGGGCGTGAACTGAATACGCCGGAACTCCATCGAAAAAACGTCGCTGAGTGTGCGTACCAGCAGGGTCTTGCCCAGTCCGGGCACTCCTTCCAGCAGAACGTGCCCGCGGCAGAACAGGCAGATAAGCACGTCTTCGACGATTGTCTCATAGCCGACGATTACCTTGCCTATCTCACGGCGTAATGAGTCGAACATCTTACGAAAGTCCCGGCACTGCTGCTGAAACTCTTTTTCCTTTTTTGACATTTCAATTATCTCCCAAGGATCTATTCATTATTTATCTCGTTATCATCCTGCCTGTGTTCGGCAGCTTTATGTTTTGCCCTGAGCAGCCTCTGGATATGCGAGCTGTCCTCGGTTGCCTGAGCTTTTTCCGGCACGGATTTCTCGGGTTTCTTTTCCGTCTTTGTCTCGGCGCGCTTGACAGTCTCTGTAGCGGGCATCTCGCCCCGATAATCTTCGCCGGCCTGATAGCGCCGTGCAGCGCTTTGGTCCGCTTTGCGGGCCGAAAGCTGGTCGCGAAGTGTCTGCCTTCTGGCGCGAAGACGGTCGAGAGTCTGGTCGGTTTTCCTTTCAAACTTTTTAAGGCGGACAAAAGAAACGGCCCGCCTTGCGATAGCACGGACGTCCAGGATAACTCTGCGCGCCGCCACGTCCAGCAAAAACAGCGCAAGCCAGATAAGCATAAGCGGTCTTAGCAGCGGCAGCTCGGTTTCGGGAAATTTCAGCCCGGCGTAATCGAAAAGTTCGGCCTGATTGGGGTCGGAGCTCAGGATTCGGCCGCCGCTAATGTCACTTACCTCCGCGAGCAGCGGCGCGTTGTCGGTAAGGTCTCGAAACTCTGGCGCAAAAGGAATCGTCACGGTTGTTTGGGTGAAGTGCGTCGTCGTGTCGTCTGCGAGCTTCTTGTAGCGTAAATTCACGATGTAACTGCCGGAAGCGGCGGCCTGGAACTGGCTGTGATACTGGCCCGGCCCGACTTGTGTCAGCTCGAGCGGACCGGTCGATACGTCCGGCGCAATGATTTGGCCCTCGATATTCGCGAACTGGATGAATTTGCCATCGGCGTCAATCGCCTCGACATTGACTGTCACCTGGCGGCCCTGCACGTCGGCGAAGACTTCGCAATCGGCCGACTGGGACGGTTTGGCCGCCCAGCGAACGGCCTGCTCCCAGAATTTCTCAAAACCGCTCCACTGCAGCCAGTTCGATGCCCA
>CAZHBL010000959.1:0-1879 GCA_964530105.1 uncultured Pirellulales bacterium
GAGTCGAGTACCCGACCGCCGTCTCGCTCTTGTTGCCGGTAGTCAGCACGAGCGAGCCGAAACGGTTGCTAAGCGACATCAGGATACAGCCGCGAATTCTCGCCTGCAGATTCTCGTACGCAATCCCTTCATCGTTCCAGCCTTCGACGGTTCGAAGCGACTTGTGAAACTGGTCGAGCATCGGCCCAATCGGGATAGTATGAAACTCGATGCCCAGGTTTTTCGCCAGCTTCTCGGCATCGCCTATTGTTTCGGGGCTGTTGAATTCCGACGGCATGCTGATACCGACAACATTTTCAGCACCCAATGCCGCAACGGCAATCGCAGCGGTAACCGAAGAATCAATGCCGCCGCTAAGTCCAAGCAGAACTTTCTTAAAACCATTTTTGCCAGTGTAGTCCCTCGTGCCAAGCACGAGCGCCTGATAGATTTCGTCAAAAGGGTCGCTTGGCTGCCGGGCCGCCGGCTGTACCGGCTTGATTTGAACAGTACCGTCGGCTGCGGCGCTCACATCAGCAATAATCAAATCCTCGTCGAACGCCTTTGCTTTAGTAACAATCCTGCCGGTCGAATCCGCAAAAATACTTCGGCCATCAAAAATCAATTCATCCTGACCGCCCACAAGATTGCAGTATGCAACGGCACAATTCAATTCTTTTGCACACGCGTTGACAACTTGTTCTCTTGTTTTAATTTTACCCATATGAAACGGCGAAGCTGAGATATTGACAATCATCTGGATTTGACCGGCATTCTTGAGGAAATCGGCCAGCCATTGGTCTTCCCAAATGTCGGCACAGATTGTGATAGCAACATTCAGGCCGCCTACATTGATAACCAGTGGTTCGGAGCCGGGCTGGAAATATCTTTGCTCATCGAACACACCATAATTCGGCAGTAAGCCTTTTCGATAAATTTTACTTATTCCGCCGCCCTGCAATACGGCAGCAGAATTGTAACTGTTAGGCTCATCCCTTTCGACAAAACCCGCTATAACGGTTATCTCCGGGCAATCAGTAGCGAGTTTATCAAGGGTAAGTGAGCAATCCCTTAAAAAATGCCGTTTGTAAAGTAAATCTTCCGGCGGATAACCGCAAATGGCCAATTCCGGAAAGACCAGCAAATCGACATCAGCTCGGACTGCCTGGGCATAGAATTCCCGCATCTTCTGTGCGTTGCCGGACAAATCACCCACAACCGCATTAAATTGCCCCAACGCTACTCGCACCAAAAGTGCCTCCAAAGTACAAATAGTGCACAAGCTACAATCCAATTGTAAAAAAGAAACGGAGAGGGCGGGATTCGAACCCGCGGTACCCAAAGGCACACCGGTTTTCGAAACCGGCTCGATCAGCCACTCCGACACCTCTCCAAGTCTTTATCTTACAAGGTATTAGCTAATAAAACAAGCTGAAATTTTTTATTTACTACAACTTTGACTACAATCATATTATAATATACATTGCAATTACTCAATACGTTTCTATGTTTGAAGTTGAGGATATTTATCATGGTCAATAGTCGATAAGAAGGCAAACGAAGAACTAACAGAATATAATCAGCTAAAGGACGACCCAATTCGGTAGAAAAGCGAGCCCAGGAGAAAAAGGAACCGATTTGGGGCTTGCAAATGCCAAGAAATTAGTGGAGATGCACGGGGGCACTATTGAGGTCGAGAGTAAATTAGGCCAAGGCACGACATTCACTATCTCACTCCCGTTAACCACCAAGAGCAAGCAGAGGGATTATCTGTAGAAACTGACGAACTTATGGAAACCTCTCTTACCTGATCGCTATGTTTGTACGAGATAAGGGGGCAGGTAACTTTATTTATGGAACCGATTTTGACACCAGGGATAGCCTGCTAAGGCTGGCCGAG
>CAZHBL010000960.1:0-1874 GCA_964530105.1 uncultured Pirellulales bacterium
CCGCTCAAGGGCGCTCGGACTTCCGCCGCCGATGTAAATGGTTTTTATGCCGTCGCCCGATTCGATTCGCTCCATCTCGGCAATCATCGCAGAAACAACGGCATCCGCATCATATTGGTCAATGGGCCTGGAGTAGAAGCCGCAGTAGCGGCACTTGGTCCGGCAAAAGGGCACGTGCACGTATAAGCCGGGGCCGTCTGAATCGAATTTTGAGCTACCGATACCTGACATTTTCCAAACCTGTACAACCGATTTAATAATTGCGAGAACCGGTTAGAGCTTACCAGAAACATGCCGGGTGTGGAATAGTGCATTTGAAGAACACGCCGGCGTTTTTTCCAATCAATAAATAAGGCCGTATCATTTTTAATTTGAACAGAAGCCACGCCCTATTTATATTCGTCTGTAAACTACAGATTCACTGAAGAACTAAAACTTATGATCAGACTCAAAGATATAGCACTGCCCTTCGACCACGAGCCGAATGCTTTGGCGGCGAGCATCGTCAAATATCTGAAGATATCCGGGCAGGAGCTTCTTGACTTTACGATAATTCGCAAATCAATAGACGCCAGGCGCAAAAACAATATCGTGGCTGTTTATACGATAGATGTCCGGGTCGAAAACGAGAATGAGCTGCTTTCCAGATTTTCGCAGGACATCAGGATTTCTCCCACCCCATGCATGACTTACCGGATGCCGGCGGTTGGAGATATGCAGGGCCATCGGCCTGTTGTCGTCGGAAGCGGTCCCTGCGGGCTCTTTGCCGCTTTAATCCTTGGCCAGCTTGGCTTTAAGCCCATACTGATAGAAAGAGGAAAGGATGTCAAATCGAGGATAAAGGATGTCCAAAATTTCTGGCGTAACGGAGAGCTTGACCCGGAATCTAATGTGCAGTTCGGCGAAGGCGGCGCCGGCACTTTTTCTGATGGAAAACTCACCTCGCAGATAAAGGATAAACATAACCGTTCGAGAAAAGTCCTTGAAGAATTTGTCAAAGCCGGGGCACCCGAAGAAATACTCTATCAGGCCAGGCCTCACATCGGCACGGACAATCTCGTCAGGGTCGTAAAGAACCTACGCGGCAGAATTATCTCGCTAGGCGGGCAGGTTCGCTTTGAGACAAAACTGACAGGTATCGAAATCAGTGGCGGTAAAGTCGCCGGGGCAATCGTCAACGATTCTGAAAATATCGAGACGGACACAATCGTGCTTGCTTTAGGACACAGCGCGAGGGACACGTTCGAGATGCTGCATCGGCTGGGTATCCCCATCGAAGCAAAACCGTTCTCGATAGGCGTTCGTATTGAGCATCCGCAGGACGTGATAGACAAGGTCCAGTACGGCAGGCCGGTGTCCGGCGAGTTTCTCGGCCCGGCTGAATACAAGCTGGTCCACCACTGCGAGACCGGCCGCTCCGCTTATACTTTCTGTATGTGTCCCGGCGGAGAAGTAATCGCCTGTTCGTCCGAATCAGGGGGTGTAGTAACAAACGGCATGAGCTTTTATTCTCGAAATCGTCCCAATGCAAACAGCGCCCTGCTGGCGGGTGTCACTCCTCGGGACTTCGCAGGCATAGATCCTCTTGCCGGCATTGCATTCCAGCGGAAATGGGAACGGAAGGCTTTTGAGGCCGCAGGCAATAACTATTTTGCGCCGGTCCAGCTTGTCGGCGATTTTCTTGCCGGCCGGCCTTCACGTTCACTTGGCCGGGTTGTGCCGACGTACAGACCCGGAACCACGCCGTGCAACCTTGGAGAATGCCTGCCCGGATTCGTTGTCGAAACTCTCCGGCTGGCGATTCCGCAAATGGACAAAAAGCTCAAAGGCTTCTCGTCGAACGATGCCGTTATGACCGCGGTGGAATCGAGAAG
>CAZHBL010000961.1:0-1872 GCA_964530105.1 uncultured Pirellulales bacterium
GCCGTGCCCGGAGCTGTCAAGAACAGTAACATCGGAACCTTCGTCAAACTTCCACCAGCCAACAAAATTAGGATCGGTAATGGGTAAATAGGGCATTGTCTTGAAGCTCCAAACATCGCCCTTATGCGTTGTTGTGCCGTCAAACTCGTCGATCCGCCAGAAGTAGCTCTTACCTGCTTCAAGAGGTCCGGGATCATAGGATGCAGATGCAATGGTTGGTCCGCCGGTTGCGTTTGCCACAGTGTCAAAACCATCACCGAAGTACACAGTGTTCAATATTGCGCCGAAGCCTTTCGTCCAACCGAGAGTTACTGTCTCGGCATCTAAGTAGTTGGTTCCATCGGCCGGGGCAGGCTCATAGGCCTTCTTTGATGGGACCGTAAAGCTCCAGACATTACCCTTCCACGGACTTGCTGCGTTGGCGTCATTGACCTCATCGATTCGCCAGTAATAGGTTGTGCCCGGAACCAGACCATCCGGATAAGGAACTCCCACGAAGCCGGCCACAAAATACAATGAGCCCTGATTGCCTCGGAACGTTTCGCTCTCGTGCGTGCCGTCGTTGACGTCGTCGAAGTTATCGCCCATATAAACGTCATGCGAGACTGAAAAATCTCCGGCATTCCAGGAAAGCGTCACCCATATATCTTTGTGCATGGCGCCGTCTTTCGGATCCGGACGCCGGGCGAGCGGCTGTACAGTGATTCCCGCAAGACCATCGTTCATTATCGTTTCAATATCTTCAGGCGTAAGAATGGCATTAAAATAGCCCACCTCGTCAATGCTTCCGCTAAAGAAGCCACCGGCAGAGCCAGCGTCAGATCTGGCGCCAATCAAAAACGCTCTACTCTGGTCAAGCAAAATACCTATTCCCGATATGGTTGCAGCTAATTGGCCGTCATGATAGAGTTGCATCGTATTTCCGTCATAGGTGGCAACGACGTGATGCCATTCACCGGTAGTGGTATCGGCGGTGATGCCGGTCCAGGCGGTGTCATTGTACGTTTCAAAAAGGATTGTTTCTGCGCTGTCGTACATCATGACGCCCCAATTAACTGAACCAGGACTGCCAGAGGCTCCATGCTGACCCCGTGAAATCATATGGTTCCATCCTTGAGTGCTTGGGATATTGCACCAAAATGATACGGAGAAAACTTCGGCATTCAGAGCTTCAGCATTGCCGCAATTAACGTAAGTCGATGACCCATTGAACTCCAGGGCATTGCCTGACCAACCAGCAACCCAGTTAGGTGAGCCCATTAGCGTGCCATCATTGCCGTTCCCGGAGGCATCTGCAGTAATATTACCATTCCCCTCGTCAAGGAGCCATGCCCCAAGAACGGTTTCGGGATTAACTTTGGCATAGCTTTGTCCTGCGAACATCAAACTAACGATAATAAAACTGATGCAAATTATGGTTGAGCGTTTCATTTTTGTTACCTCCATCAGATTTTTCATTTTTTCCTCTCCTAATTTTAACTGAAAACTAATAGGAAATTTTGCTCCGGCCACACATCGAAGCGATTGGCGATATTTTCTCTCATTTTTAGACTGATTATCTTGCTTGAAAATGGTTTCTGGGCCCGATGCTACCTCCTTCCTTCAAATGCCAATATGGGCGATTAACTACAGAATGAAAATCTCGAATAAACACCAGAAATATCGCCCGTTGGTATACTAAGCGTCGAAAGATGCTTATCATTATATTTATACCACATTAATTGTCTTTTCGTCAAGCAAAATCTCTGAATTATGTGTTGATATGAAATAGCCGGGTCCTATACCGAATTAAGTCGGTATAGGACCCGTTTTGACTGCAATCCAGTACTTGCTATCATCAGGCCTCGTTAAAGGCTATGACGATCTAAACTC
>CAZHBL010000962.1:0-1860 GCA_964530105.1 uncultured Pirellulales bacterium
CGATAGACGGCCCTCTGCGAGAGATAATTCGAGTGCAGGTCGGATGACTGCTTTGCCACAACGATCTTTTCCATTACATCGCTTCCGGCACAAATCCATCCGAGCCTCAGTCCCGGTGTCACCACTTTCGAAAATGAGCCTAAAACAATCGTGCCGTCTGGGAGGTAACTCTTCATCGAAGGCAAATCTTCCCCGATGAATCTCAGCTCGCCGTAGGGATTGTCCTCAACCAAAACCATATTGTGAGCTTTGATTATATCGGCAAGCTTTTCTCTTTTCCGCCGTGAATAGGTTACACCTGATGGATTCTGAAAATTGATTACCGTATGGAACAGTTTTGTCTGATTCGCATTTAACGCATTTTCGAGCAAATCCGTATCTATGCCGTCATCGAGCAAGGGTATGGGCACAAACTCCGGTTCATATATACCGAAAGCCTGTATGGCGCCCAGATAGCCCGGCCGTTCGATAACAATCCGGTCCCCTTTATTCAGGAAAACTTTGCCGATTAAATCGAGGCCCTGTTGCGAACCGTTCGTGATCAATATCTCATCCGGGCTTACCTGCAGTCCCCTTTTTACAAAATATCGCTCGGCGATATACTCCCTCAAAGGCAAATAGCCCTCGGTCGTACTGTACTGAAGAACATTTTCGCCGTCTTCCTGCAGGACTTTCAGACACGCATCTGCAAGCTCCTTGACCGGGAATAGCTTAGGATTCGGCAAACCTCCGGCGAATGATATAACATTGCTGTCCTGGGTAACCTTCAAAATTTCCCTGATGAACGATTTGTGAGTTGTGGCCATCCTGTCTGCAAACAGATTATTCATTATTATTGACCTTCCAGTTTAAGCCCTGCCTTTTCCAGAGCCGTAAGCGCTTGTTTATGGCCTTCCTCATAACCGTACCAGGCCTCGACAATCTTCCCCTCCCGGTCGATAATGTAATTCAGCGGCACGCCGCTCATTTGATAGTCTCTGAATCCGATCTGCACAGCGGCGTCGGAAGAATCCAGAATACTCGGGAACGTCGCAGAATTCTCCTGCATAAAATCCAGTGCAATCTGCTTGTCATCCGCGCAATTGAAGCCGAGAATCACCAGACCGTTGTCTTTATACTTTTCAGAGAGAGTTTGGAGATGACACATCTCCTCCCGGCAGGCCGGTCACCCAGCCCGCCACATATAGAACCAAACGACCTTGCCGCGATAGTCCGAGAGCCTGGTCTTGGTTTCGTCAGCCAGGAGCAATTCGAAATCGGGCGCCTCCTGGCCCGGCTTGAGAAGCTTTTCGGCCGGATCGGGCGGCGTCCATTCCCGCCAGCCGGCCGGCGGCGCCCAGACAAACTTCTCATTCGGAATCTCGGCATTGATCTGCACATCCGACCAGTATTCATACCCGATGAGAGGGCGGGATACTCGAACAACCTCCTTCAGTTTCCGCGGAAGATGGTCCTGTTTGGAAAGCCAAATGTACCAGATCCGCTGGCGCTTCATGAAACTGACCTCGATCACGTCACACTCCTGACCTTTGATGCTCTCGGTGTCCCAGCCTCTGACGCCGTCCAGATAGGGCACAAGAGAATCCGTATAGCCGTGGAAGGTGCTTGGATCGATTATTGTCATACCCATTCCAGCCCTGAGCCAGCCCACCTCATGTCCGATAGAGTGCCTTCCTATTGGAGTGGTCTTTTTCATATAGATATTCGCCTGTGTTTGCACACCGCCATCCGAAGCAGGTGAATTTCCCTCCGGCCAATAAATCCAGAGATGATCGCCGTCGCCAACAAGAGTTCCGCATTCTGCGCCTTGGCTATTGACGGTCTCCACGCGAAAGTAGTTGGGTTTTTTCATCCAGATCA
>CAZHBL010000963.1:0-1853 GCA_964530105.1 uncultured Pirellulales bacterium
CCGCCGCAGAAGCCCGAACCCGTGCCGGAAGGCTTCGACTATGACAGGTGGCTCGGGCCGGCTCCGTTCGAGGCGTACACTCCGAGACGATGTCACGGTTCTTTTCGATGGCTCTATGATTACTCCGGCGGACAATTGACCGATCTCGGGGCGCACTTTAACGACCTGGCACAGTGGGCGAACGACAGCCAGTACACCGGTCCGGTAGAGTACGAAGGCTGGGCCGAATTCCCCAGGGACGGCCTGTTCAATACGCCCGTGCGTTTCGAGGTTGTTGCAACATACGCCGACGGCGTCAAAATGATCTATCACGATGAGACCGAGCCCGGCAGGGGCCCCAGAGGAAACAAGTTCGTCGGCACCGAAGGCTGGGTCAGCGTCGATGACACGGGCAAAGTCACCGCCTCGAACAATGCGATTATGCAGAAGCTCAAGGCTACCCAGATGGGCTATGAGTACATGATGGGCCATCATCGCAATTTTCTCGACTGCGTTAAAACACGCCAAGTGCCGATATCCAGTGCTGAAATCTCACACCGCTCGGTCACGACGTGTCACGCCGGCAATATATGTCTGCGGCTGGGACGCAAGCTGCAATGGGATCCCGTCAGCGAGCGATTTGTCAACGATGATACCGCCAACAGGATGCTCGAAAGAGCCAAAAGGTCGCCCTGGTCTTTATAGTCTGGTCAAACCTCGATCAAATCCCATAGCCGGTTCAGTGATTCACTCGTCTTTTGCACCGCCGCATCCGGTTCCATCTTCCGGAGCTCCTGGTCGAACGGCTCGCATTCCACGGCGCCGTCGTAACCGATTTTCACCATTGCGTTGATGAATCCTTTTAGGTCTATCACGCCGGTTGTCACCGGCAAAGCACGCCGGTTATCGACCTGCTTATCGATGTCGATTCCCGCCGGGGCGTCGTTAACGTGAACGTGGACGACGTCGTTGTTCGACAATTTGAGCAATTCATCTACCGTCCCGTGCGAAGTGTACCAGTGCCAGCTATCCAGCAGCAGCCCTACGTTCCCCGTGCCGATCGCCTCGACCAGCTCCATCATCTCGATATGTGTGCTGATGAAAGCGAAACGGCTTCGCGAGCGGGAGGTTCTTGGCCCGACGAATTCCAGGCCGAGCCTGATGTCGTTGTCTTTAAGCACCTTCGCGGCTTCACGGAAGCGTTTTGTCAGCAGGTCGAATTGTTGCCGGTACGTCAGCTCTCTGCTGCCCGGCGTAATCCAGGTAGCCACGCGCGTCACACCCAACTGCTTGAGAAGCCCCGCTTGCTTTGGCAATCCCGCCATGTCGTTTTTGAATCGCTCTTCATCTCTGCGGAACTCGACGGGCAAACCGCCGGCGCCGTATCGAATGCCCTTTTCTTTCATCAACTGGATCCATTCGCTGATTTCCGAGGCGGGCTTGTTCTCGAATTCGCCCGGATTGGGGCTGATGCCTTCGAAGCCGTATTTTACTGCATATTCCAGCGATTGTTGCTGGTTGGCCTGCACACCGATATGACCGGGCGCAAAGTTTTTATAGAATTTGACTTTGCCCTTCGCCCGCGAGGCCTGAGCGAACGGCCCGGCAAGATGAAGCGCCGCTGCAGCGGCTATCGCCGACCGGCAGAACGTACGTCTCGATATCGCTTTTGGTTGTATGATTTTTGGCTCGGTCATTATCGTTTCTCCAATCCAGGATTTCCCTATGGCTTTTTGCTCAACAGCGCCGTTGAGCCTGATAAACAATAGATTATCAGCTTTGCCCGGGATATTCAAGAAGTTAGCTTAGCCATTAATCCTCGCAACCGTTCACAGTTTTTAACAGATTAATGATGGATATTTTTGTTTACTCCA
>CAZHBL010000964.1:0-1851 GCA_964530105.1 uncultured Pirellulales bacterium
GGCCGATGCCCTTTCGGGTCTGGAAACCGATCAGGCCGAAAATGATGCGATCGCATTGCTGGAGAATACGTACGAAACAAGAAGTGATTTTAGTTTCAAACGGCGGGCGGGCCTGCTCAGGATTAAACAGCTCAAAAGGAAGTTAAAAGAAGCAAAAGCCGCCCTTAAGGTTAATCCAAACGATGCGCAGGCCAAGGCCCTATCCGAACAGCTATCGGCAAAATTAAACAGTATGGAATTGGAACATTACATGCTTTGTGTGCAGAACTATCCGACCGACCTTGGAGCTAAATACGAATACGCCATTCGTCTGGTCAGGAATGAACAATACGACGAAGCCATACCTTTGTTCCAGGAAGCACAGAAAGACCCGAGACGAAAGATCGCAGCGCTGAATAAAATAGGCTTATGCTTTTCCATGAAAGGCTGGCTTGCCGACGCAATTGATGTTTTCTCCCAGGCGATAGATTCCCATGAGATAAAATATGATGCAATCGGCAAAGAATTACGGTATAATCTGGCACGCGCTTACGAGCAGCAGGGTGATTCCGACAAGGCCCTGGAGATATATCGAAAGATAGCTCAGAGCGACTTCGCATATAAAGACGTCAGCCAGCGGGTAGATAAACTAAGAAGTGAAAATAAGAAACCAGACTCTCAATAAGAATTTCTAAATAAAATAACAACAGTTTTTAGGAGATTACAGTGGCACATTCGTTACAGGCTAAAAAAAGAGCAAAACAGAACACCAAAAGAAGGACGATCAATCGCGCGCGCAAAAGCCAGGTGAAGACACAAATTAAGCATCTTGAGGTGATAATGGACAAAGGCGACGTCGAGGCGGCAAGCGAGCAGCTCAGACTCGTCACAAAGAAGCTGGACAAGACGGCCTCGACAAGCACAATGCACAAGAAAACCGCTGCCCGAAAGAAATCACGTTTAACCAGGCGTCTCAACGCCCTCAAGGCAAAAATGGGCTAATCATCTCGGATTTCGTGAAGCGCTAAACGTCAAGCGCCAGGGAAGGTACGAAGCGGACATCTCCGCCCCAGTTCGGCGGGTAAGCTTCACAAAATATGCCGGAAATATTCAAAAATCAAATAATCAAGCTGTTAAAGCACACTGATTACGAACCGCTCAAGCTGGCACAATTAGCCAAAACATTGGACGTCAGCTCAGACGATTATCAAGAGTTCAAAGATGCTTTCGACCAACTCCGGCACGCCGGACATGTAGTGGTCGGTGCGCGCAATCTGATTAGCCTGCCCGCCTTGGCAGGACAGATTGTAGGAACGTTCAGGGCCAATCCGAGGGGATTCGGCTTTATCATTCCTCTCGAACCGAACTCGCACGGCGATTTATTCATACCGCCAACCGCTAAAGCCGACGCAATGACCGGCGACATAGTTATCGCAAAAGTCAAAAGTCAAGGCAAACGCGGCGGCGAAATGCGGTACAGCGGTGAAATCATCGAAGTGCTCGAACGAACACAGAACAGATTCGTCGGCACCCTGGTTAAACATCCTGAAGCATGGCTCGTCCAGCCGGACGGCAAGAGTTTTTTCGACCCTATTTCCGTCGAAGACGTCGGCGCAAAAGGGGCCAGGGAGAAGGACAAAGTCGTCGTCGAGATACTTTCCTATCCGACGGAGAAATATCTGGCCCGCGGTGTTATCGTCGAGGTACTCGGCAAATCGGGACGTTATGATACAGAGATTAAATCGATAATTTACCAGTACCACCTGCCGGGAGAATTTGATGCAGGCTGTATCGAGCAGACACGCCGGGCCGCCGCAAGCTTCAATCCCGAAAAACGGGGCACCAGGCAGGACATCACGGATAAAGTCATCA
>CAZHBL010000965.1:0-1843 GCA_964530105.1 uncultured Pirellulales bacterium
GCATTCGATTTCTGCCGGAGCAATTTGACGGCCTGCTCGAACACTGCCCTTCAGTCGAGCGATTTGGCCGTCAGACCTGGACCGGAGCGCATACCGTCAGCCACCGTGAGCGGTCGGTGGAAAACGTGAGTGTTCGCGGTATCGAACCGGCCTGCCATAAAATCGAGAGCCGTCCGGTTACGATTGGAAGACCGCTTTCGGTTATTGATGAGCTGCAGGCTCGGCAGGTATGCCTGATTGATCCCAAGCTGCGAAACGAACTTCGTCTTGACCGTGACTGCATAGGCCAGACGATTCTTATCGGTCACAATACGTTCTATATTGTCGGTGTGCTCGAACCACGCCCCGAAACCTTGTTCGGGGGAGGTGACCAGGAACAGTCCGAGATATTTATTCCATTCAAAACCAGCTTCAAGCTTAGGCGGTATCTGTACGTCGGAGCTATTGCCGAAAGCAAGTCCGCCGAAGTCTCGGAAGATGCCCGGGCGGAAATAAGTTTCTTCCTCCGGCGAACACGTAACATAAAGCCCGGTGAGCCCGACACATTCGAAGTTCAGTCACTTAAAAACTTACTGAATATGTTCAATAAAATAGCGATAATTGTCACTATGGTGGCCGGTGGAATCGTAGGGATTTCTCTTCTGGTCGGCGGTGTGGGCATTATGAACATCATGCTTGTCACGGTATCCGAACGAACCAGGGAAATAGGGCTTCGCAAGGCGGTGGGAGCCAAAAAATCCGCGATTCTAACCCAGTTCCTGATCGAGTCGGTGGTCTTGTGCTTTGTCGGCGGGCTTATCGGAGTCGGTTTCGGCCAGCTTCTGACTACAGGCATAGCCAACATTCCGAAAGTCGAGCTTGATATGGCGTATATTCCCCTTTGGGCGATAGGCATTTCGTTCGGTTTTTCCGGCGCTGTCGGTATATTTTTTGGAATGTTCCCGGCAATTAAAGCCGCCAGGCTCGACCCTATTGAGGCTCTTAGACATGAGTAAAAAATTTTTGCTTAACTGGTTCCGGCGTGCGGTTTTTGCCGGATTGGGACTGATTGTATTAACCGGCTGCGAACAGTTGGGTAGCGATAAGAACTATAACCAAACCAGGATTGCCCCTGAAAAGACCCAGCAGATAGAAACACTTGAACTGCATCAGGCCGGGCCCGAAGAAAAAGCCCCGGCAGACGTTAATGATGTCAATGAAGTGCCGCCAAAAGAGCTTGAGCTGACGCTGGAGCAATGCCGAGCGCTTACGCTGGAGAATAACCTCGATCTGAAGGTGCAGCTAATCAATCCTGCCGTTGCCGCCGAAAAGGTCAGCCAGCAGGAAGCCCAGTTCGAGGCGGCGTTCTACTCTAATCTGACATTTTCAAAGACGGATACCCCGGTAGCTTCGTTTCTTGACGAAATCTCAGGCTCACAAGTCGATTATACCGCGACGGGTCTCGGTGTTCAGATTCCTTTGCAAACCGGTGGAACGGTATCATTTGACCTGGCCGACAGCCGCGCCAAAACAGGCTCGATCTACTCGATATTTGATCCTTCTTACTCTTCGGACCTCTCGGTTTCAATCAGTCAGCCGCTGCTTCGCGGCGCCGGCAAGCGCGCCAATACCTACGGGATCCGTATTGCCAAGTACGAGCAGCAGATAATCGACGCCAGAACGAAACTTGAAGTTATACGAGTTATCGCCGATGTGGATCGTGTGTACTGGCGACTTTATGCAGCCAGGAGGGAATTGGATGTGCGGAAAAAGCAATATGACCTGGCCAAAGCCCTATACGAGCAAGCTGGTCGTTTTGTGGCTGCAGGCGACAAACCGCAGATAGAGATTACCCGAACCGAGG
>CAZHBL010000966.1:0-1843 GCA_964530105.1 uncultured Pirellulales bacterium
GGGACACGTGCGGGTTATGAATTCTAATCCTTACAATTTCCTACTCCTTGAGAAATCCATATGCCCACAGTGCATCTGTTCGCTGGAGTTGCCTTTAATCACAGCAGGTCGGCTAATCCAAGCTTCTTTGCCTGACTTGCATTAACAAAAAAGAAGATAAAGATATAGCTTGAGGACAGAGAATAATGGTTTGTTACTATGACTTAAGTTTTTCCCGTTTGACAGGTTTTTCCCCCTTGAATCGGTTCACCGCTATCGCGGTGATTGCTGTAATTTTAGTCTGCTGCCGCTATCGTGCTTGCTCTGCACCGGCTCAGCAAAGCCAGAGCATCATTAGTACAGAGCAGCAAATCGCTATCCGTTCTGCACTTGTCGGGGAGTGGATTTGCATTGTAGGACGCAGTAAGATTGTCTTAAAACTGACGCCGGAGGGAAATTTCAATCTCGGAGATCAGAGAGGTCAATACGTGCTGGAAGCTAATATAGTCAGGCTCAAAACGAATGGCTCAGAAGTAAGCTATCAGTTTGAACTAACCGAGAGTGAGTTCACGCTCTCAGGTGGAGATCTGACACAGCCTTTGAAATTTGCGAGAATGCGAAGTATCGGCGATTATGAGGACTGGCTTTCCTATCTGTCCCCAAAATCCTTAACGTCCAAATTAAAGCGGATAGCAGTGATATTGTTGATTGTTGTGGGTTGTCGAATATTGCTGCTATTTTTGCGGGTGATTATCCATCTTATCATTTACTGTGACTGTGGACCGCTGAAGTTCCTTTACCGTCATCACCAGAGTCGTACAATGACGATGTATTCCTTGTTAATCAACGCGTCCAAATATATTGTCTACCTCGCTAGTGTCGGCTTTATTCTAAGCGAACTGGGCGTCAATTACACGGCTTATCTGGCCTCTCTATCCGTGGTCGGCCTGGCAATAGGCTTTGGATCACAGGGTTTGGTTCAAGACATGGTCACAGGCTTCTTCATAATTTTTGAAGAACAGTTCAATGTCGGCGATATGGTGGAAATACCACCGCACGTTGGGATAGTACAAGAGTTGGGTCTTAGAATGACCAAACTGCGAAATTATCTTGGGCAGAAAGTAGTCATTCCAAACCGTAATATTGCCACTGTAGGCAACTACACCAAAGGCGCCCAGCAAGTAAATATCGACGTGGCAGCAGCGAGTCGAGAAGCCGCAGAACAGATGAAATCCTACTTAGTACAAATCGTAGACGAGATTAGCGGCCAGTTCGAGGAAGTAATTCTCGCGACTTCGGAGACTTCTGAAATCGTCTCCCTTTCAACCAATGAGCATTTTGTGCGCCTGTCTATGGCCATTTGGCCGCAACAACAGTGGGTCATCGAGCAGGAAATGGTGCCCCGAATACGGTCGTTACTCAAGAGTAAAGGCTTTGAGATACCAAATGACAAGGTTTCTGTCTTCTATCATCCCAGAGAGCAGCAACCTATCAGAGTTCGCAAACGTAGTGAGAATGATAGTCGCCTGATTCGGCCTAAAAGACAAAAGAATACTGGATCTGCCGATTAGTCAGTTAACAGTTGCATGCGTGGCGATTTCGCCTAATCCTCGTGATACTTCTGAAGATGCGGACTGAGAAAGGTTCAGCAATTGATCCTATATTCAGCTTCATCGTGACGAACCTACACTGGAAGTCCAGCAACGTAGTGAAGTTCTACAACAAACAAAGCACAGCCGAGTAGTGGATCAAAGATGGCAAATGGGAAATTCCGACTTGATGCCATCGTTACGGACGCCTTCAGTTGATCGGATTACCCCCTGGACATGCGGAGGGGGAAACGAGTATACTATGCCCGAAATGT
>CAZHBL010000967.1:0-1833 GCA_964530105.1 uncultured Pirellulales bacterium
AGCATGTCCGGATCGTTCCAATGACCTGGTCCGGCAAACTGCCAGAGCCCGTTAAAGGCAGGATGAATAGACCTGTCGCCGGCGGAGGTTTCCGCGCAGGCGTAGATCGAATCCATCCAGGGGTAGATGTCATTTGAAGTCCGCCACAGTTGGGCGGATTCCCTGCCGCCCCAGGCCCAGGCTGCATTCCCGAAATCCGAGATACTCAATACAATCGGCCGGCCAGTGGCCCGGATATACCTGCGAAAAAGAGCATAATCCTCTGAACTCATCCTCCCGTTGCTCTCGGCGAAGCAACTATCCATCTTGATATAATCCACACCCCACCCGGCGAATGTCTCCATGTCAATTTGTTCATGGCCCAGGCTTCCCGGCAACTGCTGGCACGTCATCTTCCCGCGGTCCTGGTAAATGCCATACTTCAGTCCTTTGCTGTGAATGTAGTCGCCGATAGCTTTCATTCCGCCTGGGAATTTCTCTGGGTCTGCAACGAGTCTGCCGTTTCCATCCCGCTCGCTCGCCATCCACGCGTCGTCGAGGACCAGGTACGTATAGCCCGCTTCACGCATCCCGGAGGTCACCATTGCATCGGCGATTGCCTTAATCTTCTCCTCGTTAATATCTTTTTCGAACGCATTCCAACTGTTCCAGCCCATCGGCGGTGTCATGGCGAGATTTTCGCCAATATTAAGCGCTTCGGCCAGGGCATAGCCAATCAGCGAATAAGTAGCCGCGGAGCCGTTGTAATGGCAGTACCAGTGACCGCCTCGACTCAAATACTCATCGTTGAGCTCTTTAGTCGGCAGATGGTTCTCTTCGGTATCCTTGATGCCTTTCTCCCGCTTCTCGTTCCAGTAAGCGTCACTCAGACGGCGAAGTTCCTGAAGGCGAGTGTCCCAGAAGTCGGCGGTGGGCACAAAAGTAACGTTTTTCAGGGACGGGTCATCAGCCACCGCTTTCTGGGCTTTACGGAATTTTACCATAGCGACCGCCTCGTGATCGTTCGGATTCTCTGCTCGTTTTGTTATTTCATGACCACCGACACCCAGTTCACCAATCACAATCGGCATATCGGGAGCATCGAGGTCCTTGCGTAAATCTTGAAACATAGCTGCCAGATTGTGTGTATAACGCTCGATCAGACCTATCCCAACGCGTTTGCCGTCGAGTTGGAGATGCCACTCGCAGAAGTCATTCCAACCCTGAAACCAAGCCATGCCAACAATCTCATAGTTCTGTCCATTGTAGCCGGGCACGATATTCTGGATGTTTGCCAGGCAATCTTTGATTTCTGAAACCATCTTACGATAGTAAAGTCCGATCTCTCGATTTCTGTTTTCGGAATGCTCCCTTTTCAGTATTAACTCTTCATCTCCAGTCGGTTTGCCAGCACTTGGTGAACGGAAATCACAATACACATCCATGCCGCCCCAGGCAGTTTTAATCAGCAGAACAGGCTCGCTATACTTATCACCCATGATCGTACCGAACATTAGCTCAGGGCCAATCTCATTTTCTGATGCCCCCCAGCCAATGGTAAGGGGGCCCGTCTTTCTGTCTTTTGCCTTCCAATATATGGTCACATCATTTCTGATCACCCAGGATCCATCAGCGTTTTTCAGCTTCTTCAGCAGATCACCATGTTTAGGATGTTCGCCGAGGTGATCAAGGCTGCGAACCTGGCCATGGCCTTCCATGTTAGACTGCCCGGCCAGAATAAAAACCTTTACCCTTTTTTCAGCGGCCTGAACCTGCCAAGCAAGTCCTGGGAGCATGATGGCAAATGCTAATGTCCAAAGTGTTTGCATAAACCTTCTCATTGTTTTTTCCTTT
>CAZHBL010000968.1:0-1830 GCA_964530105.1 uncultured Pirellulales bacterium
CACGATGTTAAACTGAAAATGGCGATAGAGCATCTGCATACGGCCGGAAAGAACGGCGTAGATATCGCCTGTCTGCCCGAAGAATTCGCCGGTACAAAGGCTGAGCCAGTTCCCGGACCAACCACCGAAGCCGTGGCAAAACTTGCTAAAGAGTACAATATGTACGTTATCTGCCCTATACGAGAGCAGGCTGGGGACAAACAGTACAACACGGCTGTTCTAATAGACCGCAGGGGCGAAATAGCCGGTTACTATCGGAAGATTTTTGTGTTCTGGGGCGAAGGTCTGCACCTGAGCACCGAGGGAGTGAAGGCTTTCGATACCGATTTCGGCAGGATAAGCATTCTGACTTGCTTCGACCTGAACTACCCTGAATTATGGGGTCAATGCGATGATCTGGATGTGGATATAGTTTTCTGGCCGAGCGCGTATGGCGGGGGGCCGCCGCTGAATGCTTTTGCGATACTTTATCATTACTATATTGTGCCGGTCGGGGCCGGTAATATAATCGACGTTACGGGAAAGACTTTCGGGAAGATCGAAAAGCCCCGCGAGAAACAGTTCATCGCTACGCTGGATTTGGACAGGGCGTTTGCCCACCAGGATTTCAACCGTGAGAAGGTCAGGAAAATGATCGCCGAGCACAATAGTGAGATAGAGGTTGAGCAGGATTTGAACAATGAGGATTTGGCGCCGTGGTGGCTGTTTAAGGCGACCAGGCCGGGCCTCAGCGTGCGGGAGCTGCTGAAACAATACGGGATCGAGACGCTTCGGGAATATCAGCACCGCAGCAGAAAGCAGATTAACGAGGCCCGTGCGAAAGGCGAACGAATTTAGCGGAATCGAGGACTTTGTTAATGCCTGACAAGCGCAGTCATCGAGGGCCGCATCCGGCAGATGAGAAGCTGTTC
Organism: uncultured Pirellulales bacterium; assembly: GCA_964530105.1. Lineage (GTDB taxonomy): Bacteria > Planctomycetota > Phycisphaerae > Sedimentisphaerales > Anaerobacaceae > JAFGPJ01. The sequence goes on from CAZHBL010000968.1 coordinate 912, forward strand.
GCTCCCGAAGCAATTTCGGATTTGCGTTCGGCCCTCGCCGATTATGCGCTGCTGCTTACGAAGGGCTATGCAGAGAAAAGCGCCCTGAAGCTGGTCGGCGACAAATTCTCGCTTACGGAACGTCAAAGACTGGCGGTAATGCGCAGTACCTGCTCCGACCAGCAGCTTGCCTCTCGAAGCGAGCGTAGTATCGAAGCAACGAATCTTGCAGGTCAATCTATCGCCATCGACGGCTACAATGTCTTGATAACGATTGAGGCAGCAATGAGCGGCGGCGTGATTTTCAAAGGCCGCGACGGCTGCTTCCGGGATTTGGCAAGCATTCATGGAACCTATCGCAAAGTCGCCGAGACAATCCCCGCCGTGGAACTAATAGGCCGGTTCTTACAGCAAATCAACGTAGGCAAAGCTTTATGGCTGCTTGATAGCCCCGTCTCCAACAGCGGCCGGCTAAAAATCCTCATTGGTGAATTAGCAGATAAGAACAAATGGAACTGGAAGATTGAATTACTGTTAAGCCCGGATGCCGAACTGATAAAGAGCGACAAGGTTGTAGCCAGCAGTGACAGCGTCATATTAGACGGCTGCCGCAAATGGACAAACCTCGCCGCCGAGATAATCAAACGGAAAATCCCCTCCGCTACAATCATCGACCTCGCCCCCAACTACGCGTGACTCTCACGTTACTATTTTGGGTGCAATCTCGACCTCCAGGAATTCGGGCGCCTGTGAAGGTGCATTATAGCTACAATCAATATCACATCCTCACGAACCTGGTAGATAACACCATAGGGAAAACCACTTGTTCTGCAACGTCGTGCGCGCTTCGAGATGGGTGTCCATGCATGCGGGTACTGTGAGATTCTAGTGGTCAGTTAAGTTATTATTTCAGGATATAGCCTTTTCAGTTTGATGCGAG
>CAZHBL010000969.1:0-1817 GCA_964530105.1 uncultured Pirellulales bacterium
CGAACAGTGAATATTGCAGCGAACCCCGCAGGCCCCACGGCGTTTTGTCGTATATTATTCTTGTTACCGACAGGCCGTGCTGCCCCAAGAGCCTTTTCATCGCCGATGGCGTCCATATGCACAAATGACGCGGGCAATCGAGGTGATACCATTTGTCCTTGAAGCCTTTTGCGTTGAAGCTCTCGAAGTTGGGAACGCCGATGATACAGTGCCCGTTCTGTTTCAAAAGGCGGCTGATTCTTGCCGCGGTCGCATGAGGGTCGGGGACATGCTCCAGGTACCACCATGCGGTGATAACGTCGAAAGAATCGTCCTCGAAAGGCGCTTCGGTTATCGTGCCCCTGAAGATGTCGAGACCGAAAGAGTTCTTTGCCGTCTCGACGGCGGCCTTGGATATGTCGACTCCAAAGACTTCGCAGCCCTTCCCGGTTTTGATGCGATTAAGGAACGCTCCGGCGCCGCAGCCGATGTCAAGGATTCGGCTCTTTTGATCAAGCCGGCGATAGAAGTCATTTACAATTTTTACATTAGTTACCCACCTGACCAATTGTTCTATCACGGGAGTCTTCATCAGCCGGTTGTACAAAGAACGAATTCCAGCCGCAGTACCTTTTGCCGCCGTTGTGTGTGGGGCATAATCCGAAGGATATAGTTTCCCGATATCTTCCGGCACGACCTGCGGATTCATATAAACAAGCCCGCACTCAGAGCAGCGAACATAGCTGAATGTCCCTCCGATTCCGTGCAGCCGGTCTCTCGCCTCGAAGAGAAACGTCGAGTCTTGACTGCCACACAAATTGCAGGATATTTTTTCTGTTCTAATCATAACCTATCACCATGGTAGCTTTTTCGCCCTGACATAAAAATGCAACTTGGCGACGAGATTCTTTACCGGAAAACAAGTCAGAATCAATCCTCCCCAGTTCTCGAAGGAAAGAGGATATAATTTTACTGCCTTAAAATAGTACTTTCGTGCCCGTCTGACATTGCCATCAGCGGCCAGCCAGAATGCGGTCAGAAAATACGATCGTGAATACCGCCTTTCTATTTTTTCCCCTATTTCGGCCTTTAATGTTGGATACTTCCTCAGCATCCGCTTTAGCGCCGCCCTGGTTTTGGCGTAGCTTTTTACCTTATTGGCCTGTTTCGATGTACTGGCCCGGTGCCGCCGCCAGCAGCCCAGCGGTTCGGGGTCGTAATGAACCTTGCTGATATGGGCGACCTCGATCCACTTCATATAGTCACTGATCGGGCCCGGCTTTTCGAAAGGCCCCGTTTTTCGAAGGACGTTTGCGCGAACCATAACCGTAATCATCGGAGTAAAACAATAGTGTAATGCAAGCATTTGGGCCACGTCACCGGGTACGACGGGATAGATGTCGCTGAATTTTCCGATTTCTGCGCCTTGCGAGTCGATAATAAGAGCATCGGCAAAGACCAGTCCCAACTTCGCATCGCCATCAAGCAGGGCAACCTGCTTTGCGAACCGTTCGGGCAGAACCACATCATCACTGTCGACGAAACATATGTACTTCCCTTTCGCCAGGCTCACGCCGCGGTTGCGGGCGGCTACAACGCCCTGATTTTCCTGAGTATGAATCTGCGCCCGTGATTTCGCACTTTTTGCGACCTCGACGGTTTTGTCGGTGCTGCCGTCATCGACTATAATGATTTCAAAATCATCAAACGTCTGCTCCTCAAGAGTTCTCAGGGTCTCGGCGATATAGTCCTGATGATTGTAAGATGCGATTATCACCGACAGTTTCGGCTGCACTGTTAAGTCTCCGTCACGTTATAATTTTGCGATACTGCTCTAT
>CAZHBL010000970.1:0-1814 GCA_964530105.1 uncultured Pirellulales bacterium
GAGTGGATTGAGGGTGATTACTCCGTGATAAGCCATGCAATGGCGCATAGCACTAAGGCGGTAATAACCATGAAAATGACGATGGAGCCGAACAGAACGACCGATTCCTTGACAAAATGGACGAATCTTATCTTCGGCAGCTTCGTGGTTTTATATACGATCGCAATGGCGGCGACCAGCGGCAGCAGCCACAGCATGGACTGCGGAGTTGCGCCGATATGTTCCGGAATGGTAAAGCTGGCCAGTAAAAAAGCTGCTATTGTCGGCATTTTATTCTTCCATGGCTCCGATTTTTCGCAGGTGTGCCCAGTAAACGGCGTTTACGATACACAAAAGGTTGAGCAGCCCGGCGATGCTCGTGTAAATCTGTCCGATTTCGTTCGGCCTGCCGTAAACGGGATAATCTCCCGTTCTGGTAATTTGGCCGATGGCCGCCACTGCCGGCGAGTTCATAAGTTGTGCGACGTACCAGGGCTTTGCTCCGACGGGATTGATAACGCCGATCGAGCCGATATATAAACCCGTAGCGAAAGTAAGGGCGATGGTTACGAAAATAATAATCGCGTGCTTCTTTTCATTTATCGCTAAATGTCCGGCTCCCGGCACGAACCAGCCCATTAGTCCGACAATTATCAAAAACATGATGTGGCTTTCTCTCGAACGTGGCGCCATTATGATGCAGCCTCCGATTTGACCGGTTTATTGGCGTCCACGGGTTCTTCTTCGGACTTGGCCGGCTTGAACTTCATGCGTTTGAGTATGTTCTCGGGATTGAAGTGAATCACCGCCAGGCTCTGCGATTGAATGTAGTCTTCTCGGAATAATCGAGTAGCCTTCATTTTGTCGAAGTCCTCTTTAAAGAGGCGTTTGACCGAAATGTTCTTTATCACGTAAAAACTGAGGTCCGGCTTGAATTCCATGACCAGCGGCAGGGTCCCCACAGTGTCGCTGTCCTGCGGCACGAGCGAATAAAGCTGATCTACGAACTGTTGATTTACCTTGCTTTCGTTCAGGTAAAACAGCGCCATTGGATCGCCCTGGCTCTGCAGGGCCAATGTCTCCAGATTCGCTTTTGAGATTCTTCGCATGTCGGGATAATTTTGCAGCCTGAACGCGTTAGGCTCGTTCGGGTCGTGCTGCTGCAACTGGCCGTAAAGCTCTTCGAATTTATTAATTGCGCTTGTCCAGCCATCTTTTTTGGCCAGAGCAACGAATTCTTCGGCCTTGCTTTTTGTGGCATCCAGCACGGCGAGTTTCTTCAAATCTTCAGTTATTTTTTCCTTTACCGAATAGATATCTTTGCCGGGTTTTTCTTTGTTCGGGTCGAATTTGAGCGAGCTTATGCTGTAGGTTAGATCGATGCTTTCCGGCTCGGCAGCTTTTTTGGCGTCAATCACCCGCAGAATCGCCATTATTCCGCTTGAGGCGCTACTGTACATGCTCATCATGTCCTTGACCGGCCCGATATTCTCGAACATCCTCGGCTTCGGCACGTCGAACGGACCAAGTTCGCTCACAGCCAGCTCATCGACGGCAAATACGACCTTGCTCAACCGAACGGGATTCTGCCCGTTGCCCTGTAAAAACAGGGTCGCAAGATTCTGATCGGATTGCATATCGATCGGGCTGAGCAGCCCCGTCTGGCCGGTATAGACCTTGATTTTGTATTTTTCGCTCAATTGCGCGGCGGCGACTTTGTAATCGCCCGCTTTTTCCCTGAGCTGCTCGGTTGTCACTTTCGCGGACTCTATCTCCAAATCTGCCAGACCCTCTTCGGTAAGTGTCCTGGCTTCCTGCAGGATATTCTGTGCCGT
>CAZHBL010000971.1:0-1811 GCA_964530105.1 uncultured Pirellulales bacterium
AAAGATTCGCAGGCCGAACAATATTATCCTCTGTTTCGAGCGTCTTGATGATTTCTCTTTTACGGTATGTATGGTCGCCTAATGTAATCAGATTTACACCGTACTTCAGAAGCTTATTATAAATCTGCGGCGTCAGACCCGACCCCCCCGCCGCATTCTCGGCATTAGCTATTACGCAGTCAACATCACGTTCTCTAACCAGGGCCTTCAGCCTGTCGGCAATGATACGCCTGCCCGGCCTGCCCACTATATCACCGATACAAAGAATGTTTACTTTCATAATCCGTTACTTTGCGTATTCCACGCAGCGAACCTCACGCAGCAGCGTTACCTGAATTTCGCCGGGATAGGTCATCTCATTTTCAACCTTATTGGCAATATCACGTGCAACTTTCATAGCTGCCTCATCGTCCACCTGCTCGGCGTTCACGATAACACGGATTTCCCTGCCCGCCTGGATTGCGTAAGCGTTCTCAACGCCCTTAAAGCTGCCGGCTATCTCTTCGAGTTTCTCCAGCCGTTTAATATATCTTTCGAGAGTTTCTCTTCTGGCCCCAGGACGCGAAGCACTAACAGCGTCAGACGCCGCAACCAGCGGAGTATAAGGATTATCCGCCGGAATGTCCCCGTGATGCCCCAGCACCGCATTCAGTACGATAGGCGATTCATTGAACCGCTTGAGATAATTTGCACCGATAACCGGATGGCTTCCCTCAACGTCATGGTCGATAGCCTTACCGATATCGTGCAATAAACCCGCCCGCCTTGCTATCGTGCCGTCCAGTCCGAGTTCTTCCGCCATCACCTGCGAAAGAAATGCTACTTCAATGCTGTGGCGAAGAACGTTCTGGCCGTAGCTTGTCCTGTAGCTCAGCGCCCCTATCAAACTAAGCACCTTATTGTTCAATCCTCTCACGTTCGTCTCTACCGCAGCATCTTTGCCAAGCTGCAGGAGCTTGCTGTTAACATCTTTTTTGGTTTGTGCAACAAGCTCCTCAATCCGCGAAGGGTGGATCCTGCCGTCTTGGATGAGTCGCTCCATCGAAAGCCGGGCGACCTCACGGCGAACTGGGCTAAAACCGCTTACGACAATCATTCCCGGCGTGTCATCGACAATGACGTCAACGCCGGTAGCTTTTTCAAAGGCCCGAATATTGCGGCCCTCCCTGCCGATAATCCTGCCTTTCATATCGTCGTTCGGAATCTCAACGGTCGAGACAGTAACCTCGCAGGTCTGCTCAGCCGCATAGCGCTGAATGGCAGAGCTGATTACCTCCCGGCTTTTTTCGTTGGCGGTTTCAACAGATTCCTCGACCTTTCGCTGAATTAAAGCCGACATTTCATGCTCGCATTCGTCTTCGAGACGTTTTAAGAGCAGATCCTTTGCCTCCGCAATGTCCATCGCGGTGATTTTGAGCAGTTGATTCTTCTGCTGAGCCAGGAGAACGGAAAGCTGTTTTTCTTTCAGGTTGATATTGTGCAGCCTTCTATCGCTATCCTGCTGCTGCTTTTTCAACGCTTTTTCCTTCTGCAGGTTCATCTCTGTCTGCCGCTCAACCGTATCCTCTCGCTTGGTCAGTCTCATTTCCGCCTCGTGCAGCTCGGCACGAGCTTTATTGGCCTGATTTGTAAATTCCTCTTTTTTCTTGATAGCCTCGGCGGCGGCATCTATCCGAGCGGATTTAAGTATGTTCTCTGCCTCCCTTTCGGCACCATCAAGCTGCCGCTGAAGGTCCTGCTCGAATGTCTTGGACTTCGCCCGGGCAATCATCTGATAGACAATGGCGATCAGAGCGCCACCCAAAAGAAGG
>CAZHBL010000972.1:0-1810 GCA_964530105.1 uncultured Pirellulales bacterium
TCAAGATGCCGCTCCAATCCGGCTTCATCTAAACCGAAAGACTCAATAAGGCATTGTTTAGCAACATTCAACAGCTCTGTCAAGTTCTTCCTGATTTCAGGTATTTCCAGAGCCTCGTACAAAAAGTTACAATCGGAAAGATAGCCGAAATACGCCAGAGCCGCACCCCCGGCATTACTCGTATACAGTTTGCGAGCGTAAATGGCCTCAATGTTGTCGGTGAAAGTTAATCCTTCAATCCCGCAAACGAGGACGCCCTGCTCTCCTTTCCATGTCCGTCTATCCACATAGAACGTCTGGCCGCCTTCAGCGATTAAATCAAGCTCGTTTTCCCCGCTTCGCACCATACGTTCGACAGAGCAGCGAACACAGGCAAAACTCTCTTCGTCGCATCCAGCTTTCAGTAAAGCTTCGGCAAGCACTTTTTCAGCATAGGGCCAGTTCTCACACAGCAGAATATTCAGCGGCTCGCCTCGCTGCTTGGAGTCACCCGCCAATCCTGTGGCTATGATTCGAGCTACCGTTCCGAGATTCCGGCCTCCAACCGCCGTTGCCATGAAAAGACAATCCGCTAAAGCTTTTGAGATTTCTCCGCCTTGTTCGGGCGTTAGAACCTTATAACCGGATACATGAAAATCCCTTTTTTCTGTCCCGGTTATCCACACAATGTAACCATCAACCTCCTTTAGACGCCTTGCCAGTTGCATGTCGGTCTCTACGAAGACTGGCGTCAATCCATTCGCCGCAAGCAGTCTGGCAATAAAACCACGCCCGACGGCACCGGCACCAAATATAACTACACTGTTTTTCATCTCTAACCGCCGAGACAGGAAACACGCATGGCAATTCTATGCTTGTGTTACCGTCGCTGCACAGCTTCTCCGGCAGCGCCTTGTTTCTGCTGCAACACCTCGCCTGCGTGACGTGCGTAATGGGCGCGAAGATCGCCCGCGTATTCTTTCAGGATTTTTTTGCCGAGGCCTTCATAATCACCGCAGCGATACAGGGCTCGCGCCAATACCAACTCGCGCAGGGAGTTATTTCTCGTTATCGTATCAGTGGCGCTTGCCGGAGTTTCGCGACCGGCCCGGCCGATATCGGTGAAAGCGTGACCTTGTATGCCTGGTTTAGCCAGCAGCAGAGCCAGAGGTTTCGCTGCGGTCGGCTCGCCAAGGCTCTCAAGTGCCATCGCCACCGCCCGGCAATGCGAGAACTCGCTTTCCACATTGAGTTGCTCGACCTTCTCCAGAATCGTCTCCAGAGCACGCCCGTCGTGCGTTCGACCCAGAGCAACGATCAAGCTGTCAAGCTCACTCAAACTCATTCCGTACTGGCCCATCCCCGTGTAATTCCAGCCCTTGTCCCAATCGCGAGATCGCACAGCCCCGGCAAGCGTTTCCGCACCAGCCGGATCACCTAACATGCCAAGAATATGGGCGTAAACAAGCTTGCTCTCTTCGGCCTGTGCATTCTTATAAGCTTCCCTGAGCAAAGGCATCGCATCCTGCCGCTGAGCGAGAATAATCTCCAATCCGTCATAGTCATTCACAACACGCTCGACAGCTTCCGCAATCTTTTCCCGGGGCAATGGGAACGAATCTTTGTCGGTCAGGATCCTTTCAGGCAGATTCCCCTTCTCAATAAGATGCTTCTGAAGTGTCTTGATATCGATATCACGTATTGATATTCCGCCCTGAGCAGCCATTGCCGCCGCCATGCCCGCCGCGTAGCCCTGATTCTGGATATCAGCCTGCATCCGGATAACCGGCATGGCGTCACGGTGAGCGCTTACACCAAGCCCCGTGACCAG
>CAZHBL010000973.1:0-1800 GCA_964530105.1 uncultured Pirellulales bacterium
TCTCGGTGCGCTCGAATCCATTTTCGATGAGCCACTCAACCACCGTTTCCGGCGACACTTGCCTTTCAACTTCCAACTGAAGACTGCCAGCCTTTATCGCCTCGGGCTTAGGTATCGGCTGGCAAAGCGACTGTATCGACGCCGGTATGATAAATTGCTCGGATGTCGTATCCCGTATGCTTCCGAGGCACTTCAAAGTGTCGCGGGCATCCTGCCCGCGATTCGAGGGCGGGACGCCCTCGACACGAGATACGAGATGCGAAATTCGAGATACGAGCATCAGCCTCTGGGCACGAATCTCATCGGTGGCGTCCGCCAGATCCTCCTCGCCCTCCCATGCACCAAATGCCTCAATTCCTTTACCAGTAAAGGTATGCAGATCGTCGCCGGCCTTGTCGGCATCGTCAATATGCGGGCGCACGTACAGAACCGGCCGACCGGTGCTTTCAGATATGTAAGCTACCAGCATCGACCCAAACGACCCCCACGTCCCCTCGACCCTGACCACCTTTTCGCGGGCGGCACTTGCAAGCCGAGCGAGTATCTCTTGAACGGTCTTGTCACGCCCAAGCTCCATAAAGACATTGTACGTCAAAGCAAACGAAGAAACAATCCTGCGCTTGTCAGAACAAAAACTATTTCAGACAGTCAAGAAGTTGTTTCAATTAACCGGAAGCATCTCTTGACAAACAAATGTAACTTAGGTTAAACTGCCGGCTGCCTTAAACGAGAATATTGCACACTGGGCGACAAACTTAAAACTAAAAAGAATCGAGGATAAAAATGGGCATTCTCTGGGAAGTTGTGCAAACCGGCCTGATGTGGCGAGGCCGTCCCGGCCTTGCGTCCCGCCGGCATCTTGCCGACGGAAAGGAACAAGGGCAAGATGCCCTCGCCACATGGCCGACACGATTGAGGACCGGGTCCAGGCACTCGAAGACCAGCTTCAACTGACGCAGAACACCTTGCGACAGCTCGTGAAAAAAATCGAAGAAATTCACGGGCTCGATATAGACGGTGACGGCAGAGTCGGTTAATACCACCTAACCTTTCGCGAAAAGGCTGCCGGGCAACTGTTTTATCAGGCCCTTGAGGCGAAGAGATATCAAGGTCGCATTGACGACGCCCGGTGTCAGGTTTGTCTCGGCGATGATTTGCTCTATATGCGACGGCTCTTTCGTCAGGTAATCATAAATCTTCTTTTCGGCATCGCTCAGCTTCAATTGGCCCGCATCGAACAAAGGCTTTTCAACCTTTTCAGAAGCCTTCCCCGCGGCGTCGGTTACATGCTCTTGTAACTGCTCGCCGATATTACCGAGCGCCTCCATCACATCTTCGACCGACTCGATCAGCTTCGCACCCTGCTTTATCAACTGATGCGCCCCCCTGCTCAGCGGCGAATCAATCTTTCCCGGCACGGCCATAACTTCGCGGTCGTAATCCAACGCGGCCCTGGCCGTAATCAAAGCACCCGAACGAAGGGCGGCCTCGACGACAATCGTCCCGAGCGACAGGCCGGCGATAATCCTGTTCCGCGGTGGAAAATTCACCGCTAAAGGCTCGGCCTGGAGCGGCAGTTCGCTCAAACAGGCGCCGGATTCGGCTATCATTTCAAAGAGCTTCTTATTCTCCGGCGGAAAAACATTCGCAAGGCCACAACCCTGCACGGCAATGGTTCGCCCGCCCGCCGATAACGCTCCCTGATGGGCGGCGGTATCGATGCCGCGGGCCATCCCGGAACAAATCGTAAATCCCGCCGAGCCAAGGAAATGCGCGAATCGCGAAGCCTGTTCCTGGCCG
>CAZHBL010000974.1:0-1796 GCA_964530105.1 uncultured Pirellulales bacterium
AAGCGTGATGCGGAATGGATGGGGCCGGTCTATCGTGCTTTAGGTTTGACCGTAGGCGCCATTCAGGCAGACATGGACACTGCCGGCGATGAGCGGCAAAGCCAGTATGCCTGTGATATAAATTACGGTACGAATAATGAATTCGGCTTCGATTATCTTCGCGATAATATGAAAACGTCACTTGAGCAGATGGTACAGGGAAATTTGGAGTACGCGATAATTGACGAGGTCGATTCGATTCTGATTGACGAAGCCAGGACGCCGTTAATCATATCCGGCCCCGCTTTCGATGATGTTACCAAATATAAAAAAGCCGACCAGGTCGCAAGAAAGCTGCTCACTCTGCAAAGCACCTATGACCGAATCAAAAGGCAGCTTGATGCGTCCGAGCGGGCCATAGCCAGTGCTCAGGGCGAGCTGTCCGACGCGAAGAAAGATAAGGACAGTGAGCGAATTGAAAAGGCCCGCAAGGCAATCGAAAAAAGCCATGCCGAACACGAAGACGCCCAAGCCAAACTGGAAGGCACGACACAATATTATGAAGTAGAATATGACAAAAAAGCGGTTAATCTTACACATGAAGGAGTGGGGGCTGCACAGGAAATAGCCGGAGTAGGTTCATTCTATACCGGGGCAAATAATGATTGGGATAAACTAATACGACAGAGCCTGAGGGCCCACGTAACTTTTGTGCGGGAGAAAGACTATGTCGTTATGGACGGCAAGGTCGTAATCGTTGACGAATTTACCGGCCGCTTAATGCAGGGCCGGCAGTGGTCCGACGGGCTGCACCAGGCGGTCGAGGCAAAAGAGGCTGTTACTGTCAAAGAAGAGACTCAGACGCTGGCCACTATTACGCTACAGAACTTCTTCAAGCTCTACGAGCAGATAGCGGGAATGACCGGCACCGCCGCCACCGAAGCTGAAGAGTTTATGAACATCTACAAACTCGATGTCGTCGTAATACCCACCAACAAACCCTGCATCAGGGACGACCAGGATGACGCAATATATCAGTCGATACGCGAAAAAAATAACGCCATAGTTGAGCAGATAAATGAAGTTAGCGCATCCGGCAGACCTGTGCTTGTGGGAACGGTCAGTGTAGAAAAGAACGAGTTGCTGTCGGCGGCTCTTCAGAAAAAATTTGGCCTCGAACACGAACTTCTCAATGCGAAGCATCACGAAAGAGAAGCTCTTATTGTCGCCAAAGCCGGTCAGCAGCATAAAGGCCGGGACGGCACAATGCGCGGTAATATAACAATCGCAACGAATATGGCCGGAAGGGGTACGGATATTGTACTCGGGCCGGGAGTAGCGGAACTTGGCGGGCTGCACGTACTGGGCACAGAACGACATGAAGCCAGAAGAATTGATAATCAGCTCCGGGGACGAACAGGAAGGCAGGGTAATGCCGGCTCTACTCAGTTCTTCTTGAGCTTTGATGACGATCTAATGCGAATCTTCGCGCCTGAGTGGACTGTCAAAGCGCTTTCCTGGATAGGCTGGGAAGAGGGTCAGCCAATCTACCACAAGAGGATAAGCAAGGGCATCGAAAAGGCTCAAAAGAAGGTTGAAGAGCGCAACTTCGAGGTACGCAAAAGCCTCCTCGAATATGATGAGGTGATGGACTACCAGAGGAAAATCTTTTACTCGCGCAGACGTGAGATCCTGGCCGGAAAAGGGCTGAAAAAAGTCATCCAGGAAATGATTAACTCTACAATCGCGATGAATTGCAAAGCTATGCTCGGCAAGGGCTACCCTTATAAATGCATTTGTGAGTGGGCGAAAAGGAA
>CAZHBL010000975.1:0-1795 GCA_964530105.1 uncultured Pirellulales bacterium
CGATAGCCGATTACGGGACCGACAGGCCGGACCTGCGTTTCGATATGAAGCTCAAGGACATTTCCGACCTGGCCAAACAAACTTCGTTTAATGTTTTCACGTCAACCATTGAAAAAGGCGGAATCGTCAAGGGCCTCTGCGCCCCGGGCGGCGATAAATATTCAAGAAGCGATATCGAAAAGACGCTCACCGGCTTTGTCGGGGATTATGGTGCTAAGGGTCTGGCGTGGTCCAAGGTCAAGAATGAAAACGGCAGGCTTTCTCTGCTCGGCGGAAGCGCCAAATTCTTCAGCACGGATTTACAGCAGCAGCTATTCGAACGCTTTGAAGTGAAGGATGGCGATTTGCTTTTGTTTGTCGCTGATAGTGAAGAGGCAGCGAACAAGGCTCTGGCTCCGTTACGTTGCAAGCTCGCCCGCGACTTGAATCTCTACGGCAAGGACCGATTTGAATTCGTATGGATTGTGGACTTTCCGCTGTTAGAGTGGAACCAGGACGAAGGGCGGTACGATCCGCTGCACCATCCGTTCACTTCTCCGATTGAAGAAGATTTGGAAAAGCTCGAGACGGACCCCGCCAACATTTGTTCACAGGCGTACGATATCGTTGTTAACGGCTCTGAAATCGGCGGAGGCAGTATTCGTATCCACAATACGAAAGTGCAGCAGAAAGTCTTTGACCTGTTAAATATATCAAGAGAGCAGGCCCAACAGCGATTCGGATTCTTTTTGAAGGCTCTCGAATACGGCGCTCCGCCGCACGGAGGAATCGCCTTCGGTCTCGATCGAATGGTCATGCTGTTAACCGGCACAGAGAACATTCGGGATGTTATCGCATTCCCGAAGACCCAGCGAGGCCAGTGCCTCTTAACCGATGCACCAAGTGAGGTGGACCAAAAACAACTCGACGAGCTTAACCTGCGAATGCAAAGGCACTCACATATTATCGAGCAGAAAATCGAAGAGCAGAAGCAGTAGGTGAGGGTCTCCATTTAGCATAAAACAGCTAAATGGGAGCCCGAGAGCAGGTTCTGAATTTATGCGTATAAATGTACGGCATATTTGGCAAAGGCTCTTGAAGTTTTTGCGGTTCTGGCCTTTGCCGCTGGCGAAGAAGGTTCAAGTCACCTTTGGTGCCGCGGTGCTCCTGATCCTTACGCTGGCGCTTTCGATACCTTACATATGGATGGGTCAGCTTATCAAAAAGGACCTACTCGATACAGGGCGGTCCAGGTCGAAGGTGATTCTCGATCGGCATTTCCAATTGAAAGAACCCGGACGGACTCTGCTGCCGCTGGACGGTACAGGGCAGGTTCGTGACCCAAACGATGCCGAGATATCCTGGATTCGCTTCATGGAAAACGATGAAAGTATGCTCTCGCAGTTGGATAAAGAGTTCAGGGAAATGATCGAAACCCTGTCTGGCGACCTGGACCGGTATGAAGATATCCTGATTGAGAAGAATGAAGGTCGTTTGGAGAGTCATTACGTACGAATTTTCAGGGCGACCGGCCGCTGTGTAAGCTGCCACAATCCGCAGGGTTCGGCTGGTCCTTTTGCGCTCAATAAACTGATTGGTGCGGTGATTATTCAGTACAGGGACCTCACCAGTGAAATTGATAAAACTGTTTTTATGAATCGCATCTGGATTATCGTGGCCGGCCTGATCGGCGGTGCCGGTGCGATAGTTGTTTTCTACATGATAACACAGCGTCTGATACTACGGCCCATCCGGCAATTGCGGGCGCTGGCAAACAACGTCGCAGAGGGAAATCTCGAAATAAGAAGCTCAATCG
>CAZHBL010000976.1:0-1789 GCA_964530105.1 uncultured Pirellulales bacterium
AAAATCAGCATTGACTACGCCGTAATGGAAAAGGCCGACCGAGTCAATGCCATAATGCTTGATTGTCGCTGGCTCGATATGGGCTCGTTCGCCGCACTTGCCGATGTTATCAATTCCGACAAGAGCAAGAATATCGTTGTCGCAGGCCAGAGCGAACTGCTTGACTGCAAAAACAGCATTATAGTAACTGAAGACAAAGGCCATCTGATAGCAGCCATTGGCCTGGAGAATATGGTCGTGGCTCACAGTCCGGATGCCACACTTATTTGCCACATCGACCAAACCCATAGACTGAAAGACCTGCTCGAACTGATAAAACAACACGACGGCGAAAAATTTCTATGACGCAGCAGCATGTAATCTGTCCAAGACGCGAAATTAAAATGAGATATCTGGCAATAGACCATGGAACCAAACGCACGGGATTGGCGATTTGCGATGCCGCCGAGAATATTGCCTCGCCACTGGCCGTACTCCACGGCCAGAAAGAACTGCTGAAAAAAATTGCAGAGATAGTCAAGGCCGAAAATGTCGAAGCAATTGTGCTGGGGCTGCCTTTGAACATGACCGGCACTGAAAGCTCTCAAACAAAAATCGTTCGAAAGTTTGCCGAGCAGTTGGAAAAACATCTCTCCGTCCCTATTCACCTCCAGGATGAACGCCTGAGCAGTTTCAGTGCCGAGGAGAAGCTTGCTCCGGCGGACTTTACGAGAGGCAAAAAGAAAAAACGCATAGACGCCGTCGCCGCTGCAGAAATCCTGGAAGCCTTCCTCGAACAAAAGACACCTGACAAGAATAATTAAACATGCCGGGAAGGAAATCCCTATATAACGGCAGGTTATTGTCGACCAGCATCGTCACGGCTTGTTTTAAGCGGCCCGATGGCATCTGAAAAACCCGTTTTAAGCCGGCTATGGTAAATCTTTTTTAAAATACGTTGAAAAAAAGACTTGCAAATACTTTAATATTTGATTAGAGTGTCCGCTCCGGATTGTATGTTGTTTTAAAAATATGTTAGAAAGGATTTATACAAAAGATGCTGAAGAAGCAGGAAAAAGAGAAGATTATTGATGATTTTGAGACTCACGAGAGCGATACCGGCTCACCCGAAGTACAGGTTGCGATATTGACGAGAAGGATTAATGACCTTACCGAGCATCTCAAAACCCACCGTAAAGACCATGCATCCAGGCGTGGCTTGCTGAAAATGGTCGGTACCAGATCAGCACTGCTCAAGTATGTGAGCAAAAAAGACGTCAAACGCTACCAGGGAATTATTTCCCGTCTTGGCTTGCGTAAATAGAAGAGCATAAGAGTACGAATCACTTGCCCGCACAAAGCAGTGTAAGCTGAGATTATTTTTATTGCATAACCTACCGATGAGGTAATATATGATTGATTTTTGTAGAGTTGAAAGAGAAATTGGGGGCAGAATCTTATCCATCGAAACCGGCAAAATCGCCAGACAGGCAGATGGGGCCGTTGTAGTCCAGTATGGAGACACCATTGTTCTTGTTGCCGCGGTCACGGCCCCACCGAGATTTGAAGACATCGATTTTTTCCCGCTCAGTGTCGATTATCGCGAGAAACAAAGTGCAGCCGGCAAGTTTCCGGGCGGATTTATTAAGCGAGAGGGAAGACCGAGCACGAAGGAAACCCTGACGGCAAGACAAATCGACAGGCCCATTCGCCCGTTGTTTCCCGAGGGTTACTTTCAGGAAGTACAGATTATAGCAAACGTGTTAAGTGCCGACCTTGAAAACGACCCCGATATTCTGGCCATGATAGG
>CAZHBL010000977.1:0-1775 GCA_964530105.1 uncultured Pirellulales bacterium
CAGAGGTTTTCATGGTGGCTCATCGCTTTTTCGTGTGTCGCCACGGTCGTCGGAAGCTACAGTTTCATCAAGTACAGCGCCGCCGGATTCAGGTACGGCATATCCAGCACCCAGTCTTACCTCAACGACTGGTTCTGGATGCCCATACTGGTGCTGGTTTGGCTGCCCATTATATATTACAACAAAATTACATCCGTTCCCGAATATATGGAATACCGCTTCGATAAAAAGACACGTGTAGCAGCGACGATAATCATTCTTTTCTACATTATCGGCTACATCGGCATCAATCTTATCACCCTCGGCCGGACGCTGCACACGCTGTTGGGCTGGCGGGTAATGACCGGGGCCATCATAACCGCTGCCGCCGTGGCGATATATGTTTACATCGGCGGCCAAACGTCGGTGATTATGACCGACCTTGTCCAGGGAATCATCCTGCTCGTCGCGGGGCTGGGACTATTCGCGGCAGCCATCTATCATTTCGGCGGATTCGGCGACTTCTGGGCGTTGCTGCCGCGCTCGCATAAATTTGCATTTTCGGATTTCAACTCTCCGCCCGAGTTCAGCTTCATCGGCATATACGTCCAGGACGGCCTTGCCAATACCGGAGCGCTCATGCTGATGCATCAGGGTTTTATCATGAGATTTCTCTCACTAAGAAGCGTCAAAGATTCACGCCGGATGGTGATTTGCTGGATTCTCGTGCTGGCACCCTTAGCGGCAATCGCCACCAGTTGCGGCGGATGGATTGCCAAGGCACTGGTCAACAACGGCGAGCTGGTCACCGAACCGGGCGATTCTTTCGTCAAGGCGGCCAATTTTCTGTGTGCTCCGGGCATATTCGGTTTCGTGCTGGCCGCCTTGACCGCCGCGCTGATGAGCACCGCCGATTCGCTTATCAACGCCGTCAGTGCGATTTTCGTCAATGACATCTGGAGACCTTACATCAAACCGAACAGAGACGATAAGCATTATCTCCTCGTGGCGCGAATAACCAGCCTGGGGGCTGCCGGTATGGGATTGGCCCTGGTTCCCATATTTATGAAAGATACCATTTACGGTGCGCACAGCATGTTTACCGCCGCTGTGACGCCGCCGGTCGTGGTGGCGATTTTGCTGGGTATCACCTGGAAACGCTATACACCCGCCGCTGCTTTCGTGACAATCGTCGGCGGAGCAATTTTGATAGGATTGTCTTTTATCTGGCCGAATGCGCTGGTTGGACCTTTCGATTTCGGAATGGGATCGGACAGCTACAAGTTTATGCGGGCCTTGTTCGGCCTGCTGGCTGCCGGGGCGCTGGGTGTGTCCGTAACATTGTTTACCAAACCGTGCTCCGCTGAAAAAATAAAAGGGCTTGTCGCCGGGACTCAACTGGATGCTTTACGACGATTCAAAGGAGCCGAGCCAAACCGCCGCCCCGGCGAAAAAGTCCGGCTGGTAACCAAATTCGATCCAGAGCTTGCCGGACAGAACATTGTTATCGTTTCTCAATCGGCCCTCGATAAAATGGCCGCTGAGCCTGGCGACCTGCTTTACGTCAGCCATACCCGCTGGTGGTATGGAGGACTTCGCTCCGTTCATGTCAAGGCGGGCACACCTATCGAATCCGAAGACGCAGAACTGCTGCGAATCAGTCTGGAAGACGCCGATACTGCACACTTTACTGATGGACAGCAAGTGATAGTGGAAAAGATAATGTAAGGCAAAGCAATGAATCCTGAAAAACTGCTCGATACTACTTTCGATTGCGAATGTGGGCGAAACCACAA
>CAZHBL010000978.1:0-1770 GCA_964530105.1 uncultured Pirellulales bacterium
AGACAGCCGGCATAGTGCTCATGGTAGCCGTAGCCGTGGCTGGGAGGGCCGGCCAGCAGGACGATCTTCTTTCTATCTTCCAGTTTCGTACGTTTCATTTGGATGTCCTTGAACTCGATCGTCATGGGTGGGCCCGCGTGCAACTGCAGCGCCAGCACGCCGGACATTTCACACTGGGCTTTATCATTGTCGATAACCTCGGCGGTGACCTGGCCATTGACTTTCAAAATGATCTGGTTGCCGCTGGCGATGATATGATAATCATTCCAGTCGTCCTTTTTAATAATGTTCATCAGGGCATCAGCGTCGCCGAGCGGGCTGTTGGTCATCTTGCCGTCGGAGCCGATGACGGTTTTCTGTCCACGCGTTGCGAGCATTCCCCTTCCTCGCTCATCGTAGAGGGCCCCGGCATACTGGCCTGCCAGATCGATGTCCGCCTGGTAGCCGACGGCGGCGCCGGATTCTTCGATCCGGCTGCGAATCTGAATGCCGGAATTGGCCGCCGGTGTGCCGCTTATGCGGTATTTCAGCTTCAGCTCGAAATCGTCCACATCGCCAAGCTGCCAGACGAGGAACTGATTGCTCTTGACTGGATTCTGCAGGGTGGATCGCCCGGTGATTGCTCCGTCTTCGACGGACCAATAACTCATCTCGACGGCTTTCCAGCCGTCCAGCGTACGGCCGTCGAAGATCGGCTTAAAACCGGCTTCTTGGGCAACAGCATTTGCTGTTACAAATCCCAGAATAACAAACAAAACGATACAGATTAGTCGTACGTGAATTCTATGCATAATAAATCCTCCATTCTTAAATTGAGGCCCGGTATATCGCAGTTATTAGGCTGCGGCCTGCCATTGTTCCTTGATCAGTTTCAGGCCCTCGGTATAGACTTCTTCCGGGCTGGTGGATAGGTCACGCCAAACGCGGGTGGCCGCCGCTAAGTCCGGCAGCGCCCGTCCGAACGCCTCGATCATCAGCCATCCATCATAGCCCGCCGAACGCAGCGCTTTGAACGTGCCCGCCCAGTCCACGTGCCCCCTGCCAGGCGTTCCGCGGTCGTTCTCGCTGATGTGCACATGCTTGATGATGTCAATGTTCGGACCGATGCATCCGACCGGGTCCTTCTCTTCGATATGGGCGTGGAATGTATCGAACAACACACCGTAATTGGGCCTGTTGACGCGTTCCACGAGGTCTGCCGCATCAGCCATCGTATTGAGGAAGTAGCACTCGAAGCGATTGAGATACTCCACGGCTAAAGTCACGTTCGCCTTAGCGGCATAATCGGCGGCCTGCTGATGCACCTCGGTGACACGCTGCTTTTCCTCCTCACTCGGCGCTTCGCCCGAAAAGACGCCCAACGGCTGATAGAACGGCCCGCACAAAATATCCGAGCCCAGAGCATTTGAGCAATCGACTGCCCATTTGAGATGCTCGAGGCCGCCCTTACGGTGGCCGGCATCAGCACTAATGGGATTGTGCTCTTCGTCCGGGATGACCGTCACAGAGGTGCAGCCGAGGCCGTTGTCTTTGATCGCGCGTGCGACCTTCTTGAAATGGGCGACGTCGCCGCCGAAAAGTGGAATCTCAACACCGTCAAAACCCGCCTTCTTGAGCATTTCCAATCGCGGAAAATCTTCCTCTGTAACATGCCCGGTCCACAACAACATATTAAATCCAGCTTTCATTCCAGTTTCTCCTTATAGTTATTATTGAAACACTTCTGTAAAATTCATAAATATTTGTAAAATAACGTCTTATGGCGTTATT
>CAZHBL010000979.1:0-1764 GCA_964530105.1 uncultured Pirellulales bacterium
CGCGCCACCATTGCCCCTGTAAACATTCCAAATCTCCTAATTTCGTAAACAGTTCATAGCCCACAGTTTATAGGATATGAGCCATGAACTCACAACTACGAACTGAATTTATCTATCAATTCTATCATTTCGGCTGTTGCCTGCCCGATTCCAGCAAAGACTGCTCTTACTATAATGCTATGGCCTATATTGAACTCGCAAAGGCCACTGATTCGTGCTACTCCGGCAATATTACGGTATGTCAAACCATGACCTGCATGAACCACAAGTCTATTCTCCATCGCGAATTGCTTGCCGAATTCCAATACAGCGAGTTGCTTCTTGATTGCTCTCTGGCCTCTGGCGTTCGCGTACATACCGGTGTGCAGTTCGACAGCATCACATCCGGTCTGGGCCGAAGTGAGAATCTGCTCCTTATCAGGTGTGATAAAAGTGCTCACCAAAATGTGTTTTTTATGCATTCTTTCGACAACGCCGGCAAGGCGTTTCTTTTGCCGAACGCAATCCAGGCCGCCTTCGGTTGTAAGCTCGGCCCTTCTTTCGGGGACCAACGTGACCTGGTCAGGCCTGATTTCTTCGGCGATTTTAACTATTGGCTCTGCCATACACATTTCGAGATTCAGCTTGCAGGCAACGGTCTCTTTCAGCAGCCGAACATCCCGGTCGCAGATATGCCGCCTGTCCTGGCGCAGGTGAACGGTAATTCCGTTTGCACCAGCCAGTTCACACTGGACCGCAGCCCAGACCGGGTCTGGCTCATCGGTCAGCCGGGCCTGCCTGATAGTTGCGACATGGTCTATATTTACATTTAGTACAGCCATTTTCTTGCCCTCGAATTTCTCGCTGGATTATATCACCGTGTAGTTTCAATACAAGCAAATTAAGGCGTTAAAAAAATCCGATATTTCTGTTAATAAGCCACATCTGTTAAACTATGGTTTCCGCGATTTATCACTAATCGCGACAGCCAGGGGCAGTGTTCCGATCAAATACGAAGCATCGAAGCGATCATTTTAAACCGTTGTTTAATTGATCCTGTATTTATGCTATATTTATACTGCTTATACAGAAAAATAGAAACAATATGAAGGCAAAGATCGGAAATTATTGATACACGGTAGCAATCTATGAAAGTAAAGTTAAACTGGGCCACTCGGATTACGATCTTCCGGATGCTGTTGATCATCCCATTTGTCAGTTTTATGCTCAAGACAAATGATCCGGCTCTAAGCGATACTGCCCGGAACATAATGCGGTATGTGTCGATTCTCCTGTTTCTGGTAATGGCGGTTAGTGACGGCGTTGACGGATATCTGGCTCGCAGGAAAAATCAGATTACGAAACTCGGAGCATTTCTTGACCCGATTGCTGACAAATTGCTTATCACCTGTGCATGCCTTCTCTTAGCCTCGCAACGGGGTCATGTTGAGAATTTTTTTCTGCCACCAACGGTTGTTGTACTGATCATCGGCAAAGACCTGTTTTTGCTGATCGGTTTTGTAATTGTCTATTTAATTACGTCAAAGATCCACATCGCCCCTGTGTTCGTCGGCAAACTCGCCACTACTTTGCAGTTGTCGATGGTAGCAGGAATTCTGATTGGTCCTGAGGTTTCCAGCATACTGCCGGGCTGGATTTTGTTCTTGCGGATTCTATGGTGGTCGGCCGCTGGAACCGCTATTTTAGTAACGCTTATTTACATACGAGACGGAAGTCGTTATATTGAAGCATATGAGCAGAACCTTGCGAACAAAAATGAGAATT
>CAZHBL010000980.1:0-1763 GCA_964530105.1 uncultured Pirellulales bacterium
CCCAGCGAGCTTATGTCACGCAATCCCAGCAGCGACATGTGCAGCGTCCGCGGAATCGGCGTGGCCGTCATTGTCAGAATGTCCACGTTTACGCGCAATCTCTTGAGCTTTTCCTTATGCTCAACGCCAAATCGCTGTTCCTCGTCGATAATCAAAAGCCCCAGGTCTTTGAAACCCACATCACCGCTGAGTAGCCGATGCGTCCCTATCAGGACATCAACCCTGCCCGCCCTTGTCCTGGCAATGATATCTTTCGCCTGTTTGGTAGTCTTAAAGCGGTTCAAAACCTCGATGCAGACGGGAAAATCCGCGAACCGTTCGGTAAAAGTCCTGCCGTGCTGCACACACAAAACCGTCGTAGGGGTAAGGACGGCAACCTGCTTACTGTTCTCGACAGCCTTGAACGCCGCTCGCATCGCAAGCTCCGTCTTGCCATAGCCCACGTCGCCGCAAAGCAGACGGTCCATAACTATTGGCTGCTGCATGTCGGCTTTGATTTGCCCGGCTGCGGTGCTCTGGTCGGGCGTCTCCTGATAGGCAAAAGACTCTTCGAATTCGACCTGCCAGTTCGAATCTTTTCCAAACGCGATACCTCCCGCTCCCTGGCGCTTCGCCTGAACTTCAAGCAATTCGGCGGCGAGGTCCTGAACGGAACTGGCCACTTTGTCCTTCTGCTTCTGCCATCGCTTCGAGCCGACCTTGCTTAACGTCGGCCGTTTCGGACTTGTCCCGATATATTTCTGAACGAGCGCAATATTACGAACAGAGACCTGGATTTTCACGCCGTCGGCATATTCGATCGTCAGGTACTCATTCGTGCCGCCCTTTTCCTGTATCGTTTGAACGCCGGAAAACCTGCCTATGCCGTAGGAAGCATGAACAACGTAGTCACCCTCCTGCAAATCGCTGAGCGTATCCACGGGCGAGCTAATCCGCGTCGGCCTGCGCCTTCTCCTAAGCGCGTACTGGCCGAACAGCTCGTGGTGACTGATAATAATAGTATCGAGCGAGTCTATGACGAAACCCTGGTGGATGAAACCCGACAGCAGCTTGAATCTTGCTGGAATCTTTTTGTCGATATCGGCAGCAATTTCTCCCACACGTTTGATTTCCGCCGAGCTTTCGCAGTACAGCATCACCTCTCTGCCCTGTTTCGCCTCCGTCAACAATGCCTCAAGCGCCGCCTTATGTCCGGCCCAGACCGAAGTTGCTTTGTGCTGAAACTGCTGCACGCTTTTAACATCAACCTTAAGAAAATCTTCCGGCTGCGCCGTGGCGAACCTGCAGATATGAAGCTGCGTAAAATGGCCCGCCGCCTTGTAAATGTCCCCCCAGCTATAAAGCCGGGCCGGGTTTTCCGCCCTGTCCAAAAAGACCTTTGCAACCTCTTCGATTTCGCCCGGCTCCTCGAAAACGATAATAGTATCTTTCGGCAGAATATTTACAAAAAGTTCCCTTTCCCGCGCGGTAGTTCCGCACACCGCCGAAACGATTCTGATACTCCTTATCTGTCTGCTCGATCGCAGAGTATCCAGATCTATCTCGCGAATGCTTTCGATTGTATCGCCGAAGAATTCGATCCGAAGCGCCTCGGCACTCTGCGACGGCGCCTCCATCTGCCCGCCAGGCAGCACCTTTTCGTTTACCAGCGGAGCATAAATATCAACGATCCCCCCCCGCCGGGCAAACTGGCCCGGCAAATCGACCCTCTCGGTGCGCTCGAATCCATTTTCGATGAGCCACTCAACCACCGTTTCCGGCGA
>CAZHBL010000981.1:0-1762 GCA_964530105.1 uncultured Pirellulales bacterium
TATCGCCGAGGCAGGCAGGAAAGTAGTGGCCGATTCAGTCCGCCGGGCTGTTGAGAAAGTTAGAGAAGCTCTTCTTGCTGAAAAATCGCCCGATATGGATGAAAACATAATTCAGCAGAAAATAATAACTGATGCCAAGCAACGTTTAGATGCAACGATGCGCCCATACTACCGAAGAGTTATTAATGCAACAGGCATTATTCTGCATACAGGTCTTGGGCGTGCGGTAATTCCCTCGCAGGCGCTGCACCAGATTCGGGATGAGTTGTCAGGTTATTCGCTGCTTCAGACGGACCCTGAAACCGGCAAACGATCGAAACGCGATGCCCGTATCGAACAGCTCCTGCAGCAGTTGACCGGAGCCGAGGCGGCGACCGTTGTCAATAACAATGCCGCCGCAACTTCTATCGTCCTGAATACAGTCGCTAAAGCCAAAGAGGTCATCGTTTCCCGGGGCCAGCTCGTCGAAATCGGCGGCTCGTTCCGCCTGCCGGACGTTATGGCTTTCAGCGGTGCAAAACTCGTTGAGGTAGGCGCTACCAACAAAACACACCCGCGAGACTACATCAATGCGATTACCGAAGATACAGCAGCGATTCTGCGTGTGCACCCGAGCAATTACAAAATTCAGGGCTTCTCCTCGGAAGTGCCGCTCGATGAGCTTGTGGAGATAGCCCACTCAAATAATCTGACTATGATTGACGACGTCGGCGCCGGTGCGCTTATCGATTTTTCACAATTCGGCTTTGAGCCAGAACCGACTCTGAACGAATCAATTAGTAAAGGGGCCGACATTGTTACTGCAAGTGCCGACAAGCTGATAGGTGCTTCTCAGGGTGGTATCATCTTAGGCAAAACCGAACTGATAGAGGCCGTGCGCAAAAATCAGTTTGCCAGAATCGTCCGCGTCGGAAAGCTTACTCTCGTTACGCTGGAAGCGACCTTGAAACTTTTCCTCGATGAAGCAATTGCACTTAGTAATGTCCCGACCTTGCAGATGTTAAGGCGCGACGAATCCGAAATCGCCAAAGAAGCCAAAAGCATAGCCTCCCGGCTGGGAGATAGCATCTCCGATTG
This sequence comes from uncultured Pirellulales bacterium, assembly GCA_964530105.1. Lineage (GTDB taxonomy): Bacteria > Planctomycetota > Phycisphaerae > Sedimentisphaerales > Anaerobacaceae > JAFGPJ01. Next base: position 1,078 of record CAZHBL010000981.1, read on the forward strand.
TGCAGTCACAACCACAGCCGGCTTTTCGCAGATGGGCAGCGGTTCTCTGCCGACGCAAAATCTGGCAACAACACTTATAGCCTTGCGGCCGGAAAAAATCAGTGCCGAGACACTTGCCAATCAACTTCGCCAACACAGCACACCGGTTTTTGCCCGCATACACAACGACCAGGTCATCATCGACACTCGGACTCTTCTAACTGGTGATGATAAAATAGTTATTGAAGCGCTGCTCGAAATTCTCGGCAATAAACAATAGGACCTATGAGCACAACACAAAAGAACATAACGCTCGGCACCGCCGGCCATATAGACCACGGCAAAACAGCACTGATAAAATGCCTCACGGGATGTGATACGGACCACCTCAAGGCCGAAAAGGAACGCGGCATGTCTATCGACCTCGGATTTGCACCCTGCACGGTGTCCGGCCTTGAAGTCGGCATCGTTGACGTACCAGGGCACGAGAACTTTATAAAAACGATGGTGGCCGGAGCGAGCGGTATCGACGGCGCCATATTTGTTATAGCCGCCGATGACGGTGTTATGCCACAGACGCGCGAACATCTCGATATACTCACGCTTCTCGGCGTTAAAGACGGTATCGTTGCCTTAACGAAAGTGGATTGTGTTGACCCTCAGCGTGTGCGGAATGTCACCGCCGAGATTAAGGATTTTCTCATCG
>CAZHBL010000982.1:0-1758 GCA_964530105.1 uncultured Pirellulales bacterium
TGATGTGTGGTCAGGTATGGGACAGAGTTGGAAATTAGGTAATACGGCAGGAAACAGAGGAGTGGTGTCAGGCGGAACATTTGCTTTTCGCCCCTATCTTTCTCAGCCATATAGATTTATGGTCCACCTATCTTGCCTGATTGGCAACTTTACCTACGTACAACATGGAGGGTCAGTGCGCAAGATCCTTCAGATCAAACGTTGACCTGACTCTTGTCAAAAACAGATTGTTTGTAAGGATACAACTTAACGTTTGAGGAGAAATATGATGAAAAAACTAATAATGATTTGTGCGATTATTATTGGTGTTGCCGGACTGGCTAGCGCCGCGCCTACAACATTGATTACTTTCGATGAATTTCCTCTTGGAACATTGATTGATGATGAATATGCTGGTTTGGGTGTTTGGTTCCGTCCCGGGACTGTGACAGGCCGGCTGCCGCAGATCAGCATGAACGGGGCGATGCCGGATCAACCGATTCTTCGTCCAACCGGCGAGCCGGAGAACTATCTGTTCCAGGGAGACTTCTGGATTACGTTCACCACCCCGGCAGTCGAAGTCCAGTTCGATTCGGGCTTTTGGGATGAAGTTGGAACCGGAGTAATCGACGTGTACGATCCGTACATGAATCCTCTGGCGAATTTATCGAACACGACTACCGGAGTAAATGTGACTAATTTATCGGGTATGGGCGGTATTGGTTATATCTACTTCAACTCCATTGGCGACGGAGCCGGTGCCGACATGGATAATCTGGGCTTTACTCCGATCCCCGCTCCCGGTGCTATTTTGTTAGGCGGCATTGGTGCAGGTTTCGTCAGCTGGCTGCGAAGGCGCAGAACGTTGTAAGTAAGAAGTTCATGTGAATTTGATTTTGAAAGGCTGTGAGTTCAACACTCACTGGTCTTTTGAGCCCCTGCTGTTACATTTTTCCCTCCGAAAAGCAGGGGTTTCTTTTTTCTTCCTTCCAAGCTAATACCTTATGGCGGCGGTAGCTTGCTAATCGGAGATGCCTGGGCGTATTTCGAGGCCAATCACCGTTATGTCATCAACTTCGGGCGGCTCGATTGTTTGATTCTGTAAAACCGCATTTAGCGAGTCGATCATGTCGATTATTGGAGAATCCTTGATATTGCAGAATTCCTTGTTGAAACCGAAGCCGCCCTGGTCGTCGAATCTGCCGATGTAAGATTCGGCTCCGTCGGAATAAAGCAGCAGTTTATCGCCGGGTTGAAGCTGTACGGTCCCCTGAATATATTCAGCCTGTTCGAAAATTCCAAGCAGGGAGCCTCGTATTTGCAATTGCTCCGGCTTCTGCCCGGGCCTGATTATAATCGGATAGGGATGTCCCGCACGTGCGTACGTCAGTTGCAGTGTTTTCGTATTCAGAAGACAGTAACAACAGGTAGCGAACTGATAGCCTGAGAGTTTCTGTGCAGTCATTCGTAAATTGAGATTTTTCACAACTTCGGCAGGTGAGAATATATGATAATTGTTCTCAATGGTCTCTCGCATAACCAAAGCCTGCTTAAGGAAGATTGTCAGCAGAGCGGCAGGCATACCGTGGCCGACTATATCAGCAACATAGAAACCTATGTGCTGCTCGTCGATACGGACGATATCGTAAATATCGCCGGAAACCCACTCGGCCGGCAAAAAAATCGTAGCCCACTGTACTTCATCGGTATTGGGTAATTTGGACGGTAGGAAATCCTGCTGGACCAGACCAGCCAAACGAAGCTGTTCTGTCAAGTTAT
>CAZHBL010000983.1:0-1757 GCA_964530105.1 uncultured Pirellulales bacterium
TCGGCGGCTTTTTTGTAACCTTCGCTTCTGTAGTCGGTTTGATAGAATCCGGAGCCCTTGAAGATTATACCGGCTCCGGCACCGATTAGCCGCTGAACGCTGAGCTTGCCGCACTTCGGGCATTTACGAACGGGCCTGGCTTTCATGCTCTGGAATTGCTCGAACTCATGTTGACATTTATTACATATATACTCGTAAGTCGGCATGGCAATTACTCCGTATCTGTAATTTCTTCCCCGTCCGCCTCATCATATTCATCTTCAGGCTGCTCCGGCGGCTCAGCTTCCCACCTATCGCCCGGTTTTTCTTCCGGCAATTTATTGACAATCACCCTGCTTGGCCGAATGACCCGGCCGTTGAGGCTGTATCCCTTTTGGAATTCTTCCAGCACAACGTTCTCTTCTTTTTCAGGATTGCTCTGCTGCGTCATCGCCTGGTGCATCGCGGGATCGAATTTCTCGCCCAATGCCTCTATCTGCTCGACGTTATGAGACTTCAAAATGTCGAGCAGTTGGTCGTAAATAATTCGAATGCCCTTGACGAGCACGTCAACATTCTCCGCCGAGTGTGCATTTTGCAGCGTATGTTCAAAGTTGTCCAGGGCTGGCAGCAGTGTTTTTATGATTCTTTCTTTTTCATAGCCGAGCGTATCGCTTATTTGTTTGGGCACACGCTTTTGGAAATTCGCGTAGTCGGCGCTGACCCGCTGGAGCTTGGCAAAAAGCTCATCCTTCTCTTTTTGAAGAGATTCTATTGTATCATGCCGGTCTTCCAATTCGCCTTCCTGTGTCTTACGCTCTTGCTGATCCGCTTGCTGCAAATCTTCGGCCTTTGATTTTTCTTTTCTTTTATACTTCATCAGTGGTTACCAAAGTGTTGTTTAAGTTTCTCGAAGAAGCCTACGGATTTTGGAGAAACATGTTTATTCTCGGTTTTTGCGAATTCTCTCAGCAGATCCTGTTGTTCCTTGTTCAGCCTCGTTGGCGTTTCTACCGTAATCTGGACGAGCTGGTCACCTGTTCGATGTGTTCGCATGTCCGGCAGCCCCTGGCCCTTTATCCTGAAGATGCTGCCATACTGGGTCCCGGGCGGAATTTTCAAACCCTTGGCTCCGTTAATACTCGGCACGTTAATTGTTGTTCCTAAGGCGGCCTGCGTAAGGCTGATCGGGACCACGGCGATCAGGTCATTGCCGTCGCGATGGAGGAACTCGTGCGGTTTAACCTTGACATAGCAATATAAATCGCCTCTCGGTCCCCCGCTTCGGCCGGGCTCACCTTCGCTTGCAACTCGAATACCCTGCCCTTCGTGAACGCCGGCCGGTATTTTGATATTGACGGTTCTCTTTTTCGGCACTCTTCCTGTGCCTTTGCATTTCTTGCAGGGATTAGTAATAATCTGCCCGCTGCCGCCGCATTGCCCACAGGTTGAGACCATCTGGAAGAAACCGCCGCCCCTTGCGACCTGGCCGGAGCCTTTGCAGGCCGGACATTGGCTGGGTTTGTTTCCCTTTGCGCAACCGGAGCCGCTACATTCACTGCATAAATCCTGCCGGGTGAATTCAATGGTTTTTTCTGCACCTTTTGCGATGTCATTCAGCGTTAACTCGACAGCGGTTTCCAGGTCGTATCCGCGCGCCGGCCCGGCCCGGCGGCCTGAGCGTCTGCCCCGGCCGCCCCCGAAGATACCACCGAAGAAATCCTCGAAGCCGAACATGCTGAAGATATCTTCGACGTTCATCCGGGAGAAGTCGTGCA
>CAZHBL010000984.1:0-1755 GCA_964530105.1 uncultured Pirellulales bacterium
GTTAATAGCAAGCGAAAAGCTCAAGGTCGAGGTGGACCCGAAGATAGAGCAAATTCACGAAGCTTTGCCGAATCTCGACTGCGGCGCTTGTGGATTCGCCGGCTGCGGTCAGTATGCCAAGGCCGTTCTGGAAAATCCCGAACTATTAGGCCAATGTGCACCCGGCGGACAGGAAACGTCTGCAAGTATCGCAGAAGTTTTGAATCTGCAGGTCAGCGATTCAGGCCCCCAGCATAGACCGGTTGTACACTGTCGTGCCCATACACCGGAAAAAACTTTTCATGCGATATATCAGGGCATACAAACCTGTATCGCCGCCAACGCACTAGCTAACGTGCAGGCCTGTGGGTTCGGCTGCCTTGGTTTCGGCGATTGTACGAGAGCGTGCAAGTTCGATGCCCTACACGTTGTCGATGGCCTGAGTACCGTTGATTATGAAAAATGCACCGGCTGTACGGCCTGTGCAAAAACCTGCCCGCGCGGCCTGATTGAGATGGTTCCATTCACATCCGAGAATATAATGATTGTTGCCTGTAATAGTAAGGAGACGGGCAAGAGCACACGATCTATCTGTAAGGTCGGCTGTATTGGCTGCGGCATTTGTGTCAAACAAACGGATATGTTCGCGGTCAAGGATAATCTGGCACGGATAGACTACGCCAGATACGAGCTAAATGAACAAACCGAAACCGCGATGAAAAAGTGCCCGACAAAGGTGATTACCTATCGCGGTAAAACCACCGAGAGTCCTCGGCAGCCTGCCGCAACAGCCGCCGATTCATAGAAGCGGTTTCACAACTCAATCCTTTTTTATATATTTCTCTGCTCCGCTGGTTTTGGCAAGCTTAAATTCCGGCTCAGAAGTTATCAAAATCGCCTCAGTGCCCGGGATTTTCTCAATTAATTCAAGGCCGTTCTCATACCCCATTACACTTACAGCGGTAGCTAACGCATCGGCATTAGTTGCATTATCGGCTATGATGGTTACGCTTGAAAGACCTTCGGCACTTGTTCCTGTCTTACGGTCCATGATATGGCTGTGGCGTTTGCCTTCTATCATAATGAACTGCTGATAATCGCCGCTTGTAGCTATGGCCCCGTTGGTAATTTTCAACTTCAATAAAACTTCAGGTCCGGCCGAATCTTCCCCCATATTCGGATTCTGCAGTCCGATCACCCAGTGGTCCCTGCCTTTTAACGGCGCGCCGAAGCATCGAATATCACCACCGAGATCGACCATACCCCCGATTGCCCCATGGGTTTGCATCGTCTCGACCGCCTTGTCAGCGGCGTAGCCTTTTGCAATACCGCCCAGGTCAAGCTGCATACCCTCGACTGTGAACTGCACTGTCCTGTTTTCTTCATCAATTTTCAGTTTTTCAAAGCCAACTTTCGATTTGGCATCGGTGATTTCATCCTGGCTGGGAAGGACTTGTTTGTTTTTGGCCTTGCGAAACAATTCCACCAGAGGCCCAACGGTAATATCAAATGCGCCATCGGTAAGCTTGCTGAATTCAATGCTTCTTTGTAAAACCTCGCAGGTTGACTGACTGATCGGTACCGCTTTTTTGAATCCGTCCCTGTTTACACTGCTTATTTCCGAATCGCTCTTGTAGTCACTCATCAAATCGTCAACTTTGTTGATTTGTATAAAAGCGTTTTCGATGCATTTCCCGGCCGCATCCGAATCTTTTGCAATTACAACTACACGTGCGAATGTCCCCATAACCAGCCGATGCCCGCTGTCCAGCTCGA
>CAZHBL010000985.1:0-1754 GCA_964530105.1 uncultured Pirellulales bacterium
CTTGCTTATCAACTCTGACCTCTGTCAAAAATCACTCATTTTGCGGAAGTCTTTAGACTTCTTTATTATAACTTCAAGAATGTAAAACAGCAAGAAAAAAACGTATATTAATATTCGTAATGACCAATAGAATTGAAATCTGCCGATATGACTGAGCCGTTCACACTGCCCGTAGGCTCAACCTTCATGGACCTGGCCACCCATATCCATCGCCAGTTGGCCGAAAAACTAAAATCCGCAAAAATCTGGGGCACCGGCGTCTATGACGGCCAAAACGTCCAGCGAAACCACGTCCTGAACGACAAAGACATTATTGAATTGCATTTTGCCTGATTCGGCTTAAAATGTTTCTGGTTCGCTGTTTGCGGAAGCGAAAAACGGGTTTGGTACAAGTTGGAAAGGAGATTTAAAATGTTGAAAGCACGTTTTATTTGTGCCGGTTTACTGGCAGCCGTGGTATTGGCCGGAGCCTTTGTGCCGGCGGTTGTCGTCGGCTCCGAATATGCCGTGACGATTGATGCCGGCAAGACCGGCGAGCCGATTTCCAAATTTGTCTACGGGCAGTTCATCGAACACCTGGGCCGCTGCATCTACGGCGGCATCTGGGCCGAGATGCTCGAAGACCGCAAGTTCTATTTCCCCATCACACCGAATTACGATCCATACCGCGGCACACGGGCCGTCTCGAAAGACAGTCCGTTCGCGGTCGTAGGCGGCTCGCCCTGGCAAATCATAGGGCCGGCCGATTCGGTCTCGATGGTAAAGGAAGGTTCGTTCGTCGGCGAGCACACGCCGCTCATTAAGCCCGGCGGCGGCATCCGGCAGCTCGACCTGGGACTGGTGAAAAATAAGAAATACGTCGGCTATATCTATCTCAAGCCCCAGCGGCAAAATACAAACGTCTCGATATCTCTTGTCTGGGGCGACGAGCCGGAACAACAAGAATCCACTCAGACCCTGGTTGTTGCGAATGACTACAGCAAGTATCCCTTCGAGTTCACCGCAGGCGCCGATACTGTCAAGGGCAAGCTTCAAATCGGGGTCACTCAAAGCCCGTGCTTTGTGGGCACAGTCTCCCTTATGCCGGCGGACAACATCGAGGGCATGCGCGCCGATACGCTGGAGCTGCTGAAAGAGCTGAACGCCCCAATGTATCGCTGGCCCGGCGGAAACTTCGTCAGCGGCTACGATTGGCGCGACGGTATCGGCCCTCGTGACAAACGGCCGCCCCGCATGAACCCCGCCTGGACCGGAGTCGAGCACAACGACTTCGGCATGAACGAATTCATTCATTTCTGTAGCATCCTTAACGCCGAGCCGTTAATAACTGTCAATACCGGCTTCGGAGACGCTTATTCGGCTGCGGCTGAGCTTCAATACGCCAATGGCTCGACCGACACACTCATGGGCGCTTTGCGCGCTAAAAACGGCGATCCCAAATCCTTCAACGTTCGCTACTGGGCCATCGGCAACGAGATGTGGGGTAGATGGCAGCTCGGCTATATGAGCCTCGAACATTATGTCCGTAAGCACAACTGGGTCGTGGATAAAATGCGCGAAGTGGACCCGGATATTGTACCAATTGCATCGGGCAATGCCGGCCAGTGGAGCGAAGGTCTGCTGAAAAATTGTGCCGATCATATCGACCTTATTGCAGAGCATTTTTACTGCCAGGAAAAACCCGATCTCGTAGAGCATATAGATCAAATCTCTGACAATATCAAGCGAAAGGTCGAGTTTCATAAGGGGCTTCG
>CAZHBL010000986.1:0-1745 GCA_964530105.1 uncultured Pirellulales bacterium
CCAGCGCGCCTTTGACTTTGAAGACTTCTATTTCGCCCCAGTATCCTTTGCGCTGATCGACCGGTACCGGGTCGTATGGATCGTTCCGTCCGGCGGCCTGATACCAGTACACCGTAGAAGCATACAGTGTTGGCTTGCTGTTCGGATAATATTTTTCAATGTCGGCCTCGAACGATTTCTGGAACGGCACGTTGTCGCTGATGTGCCAACGATTAACGGAGACGTGGCCGCGGTTGTTGTTGCTGATTGTCTGATCGTGATAACAGTTCTCGAAAAGGGTGGGATTGCACCAGGCGTAGCCGAAATAATCCTCGGAGCCGGTCCCGATGGTTGAGGGGAATTTTTCGCCGTCCACGAAGAATTTTTCGTCGCCCTCGCCCCACCATCCGCCGCGAGGATTCCACACGTGCAGCATTACGCCGCAAAACCGCCCCCGCCCTTCGGTCTTGAGCATCGTCCAGTCAATCGCCCGGCGCTCCGGCTCTTCCGGCAAAAAAGCGTCCCGATGCCACTTGGCGTGAAAGCGTCCGAGCGTTTCGATGGGCCTGGTTACCGGGGCATGACTAACCTGGAAAGTAATTCGGCGTTCCCGGTCGCCGTCGTTGGTCAGCTTGATTTTGCAGCCGTTCTTAAACGGCATATACCAGTAACAGTAAAAACCCTCATCGGTCATCCCGAGAGGCAGGGACTTATATTTGTTGACGCCCGGGGCCGTGCCAAAAAAGTCCCCAAGCGGCACCCAGATGCTCGGCTCGTCCTGACCGTCCCAGTATATATGCAGCACCAACTCGCGAAGGACGTCACGGTCGTTGGGCGATTCCGGCAGGTCCATCGCCACCTTAATTCCGGTTATGGCCTGCATACCGTCGAACTCGAACGCAGTAACCGTCGTTCCCGGCTGTAATAATATTGTGTTGAGACGGGTGCTCTGACCCGGCCTCAGTCCTGCTGGATCATACCCCCGCTTATTGCCCAAAATCTCGTTGGCCCTATCGAGAGCCTGTGACTCATCCTCAGAAAGTTCTCTTTTGAAAGTCGGCAAAATCGTTCCCTCCGGATACTTCGTGTATGTAAAGTGATAGTAGCTGCCCCAGTCCTTTTCACCGACAATCTTGCACGATTTCTGGAACGGGATCGGCACATAGCAATTCCGCCCCCGCGCGGTCGTGTTCACCAGCGCCGGGCGCGTGAACGGCTCATTCTTACAGTTAAAATAACCGTCGAAGGGCAAATCGACGGCGGGCCGCTCGTTTCCATCAAGATATATCTTGACGTGCCCCTGGTTGGCCAGCGCCGACCATATCCGCCAAATTACCGCCGGGCCTTCGACTTCAGCAAAGACCTGATTGTCTCCTTCCTTTCGGATGATGCCGCCGCCGTCGCCGTTGGCCGTCCAGTCGATATATTTGCCGGTGACACTGTCGTACTTGCTGCGCCGGTCATAGCTCGACCACTGGGCGCATTTCTCGCCGGTGGCGGGCAATGTCGCCAAACGTTCCAAATCCGTAAGCCAGCTGATAAGATCGACGTATGTCAATCTCTCAGCGGTGGCTGCGGGCGATATCCGGCCGGCCACCAGAAAACCGCAGATTACGAGAGCCGTTACAATTGAAGGTATGCAGGATTTTCTCATCGTTCACTTCCTTTCATTTTCTGACAGGCGAATGCAGCTTTGTAGGGTGTGCACTCCGTAAGGAGTCCCTAGGACAGTACACCATTTTCAAAGTTGGTGGGCAATGCCCACT
>CAZHBL010000987.1:0-1743 GCA_964530105.1 uncultured Pirellulales bacterium
TTTTAACGGCTTTGCTCTGGCTGGTTGATGGATTTTTTATCGCCTGTGCTTCATCAAGAATTACAAGTTGCCAGTCTATATTCTCAAGCCAGGATTGACGGGTCAGCATTGAATATGTTGTTATAAGCAAATCACTTTGGTCAAGTGTATTGTTGGGACTTTTTTCAATTCTTTCGAGTCTCTTACGGTCTGTTTCCGCAGGGTGCAGAAAAGTTAAATTTAAAGATGGCGTGAAACGCTTGGCTTCATTACGCCAGTTGCTGAGAAGAGAAGCCGGTACAATTAACAATGACGGTTTCGTTTTCTTCTTCGTATTATTTTGCTGATTGTATAACAGCAGTGCCAACACTTGAATAGTCTTGCCAAGTCCCATATCATCAGCCAGACATGCCCCAAGGCCAAGCTCTGCAAGAAATCGCAGCCAGGCCAAGCCCTGCTGCTGATAGGGACGCAATTGTGTCTTTAGCTGGCTGCCGATTTTCACGGAATCAAGATTAGCCGGTTCACGCAAGCCAGAGAGGATTTCTCGCAAAGCACCTCCGGCAGAAATGTGAACCCACTGTTTTTCCTTGTCGGCCTGTTCGTCATTGGTCAAATCAGAAGAAGCTCCCGCCAGCAGCCGCATCCCTTCGATAAATGATATGTCGCCATTTTCAGCTTGTTTTTGCAACCCCTGCCAGTGGTCTATCGCTTCCTGCAATTTCTCGCGGTCAACTTCAATCCACTGCCCCTTAACCAATACCAGCCCATCTCCACCAGCCAGAATGTCTTTTATTTCATCCGCTGAAAGCGTCTCGCCGTTAAGGGCAACGGTAACATTAAAGTCAAGCAATGCATCAACTCCGAATTTTGATTGGCGCTTCTGGCCAATTGTTACCGATACCTGTGGTCGAGGCCGTTTTTTCCACCAGTTTGGTATTCGTACAGTCAGACCGCAATCTTCCAGGCTTGGCACCGTTTGCAAAAACTTATGCGCAAAATATGCCGGCCATGCCAGCGGTTGATAAATTTCGCCGGAGTCTACAAGCCTGCCGACCCAGTCAATCTGCTTGGAGGCCTGCTTTACCGGCGAAAGCAGTTTTATCAGGGCGGAACGGTTTTTGGCTCCGGCATATTGCTCTATTGCTCTACGAAGCGGTATGTGTTTGACTCGACCGCCGGAGCCGAATCCTGTGGAATAAGTAGCTAAAAATGCGAACGGATATGCTTCGTTAGATTTGTTTTCGGCAAGATGGAAACAGACCCTGCCGACCTGATGCCATTTGGGAGCGTGTGTTTGTAAAAAATTTACCAATCCCCCGGCTGAGCTAACGGCCTGATTACCCCACCTGCTCAGGCTAATCCATATTTCCCGCAAAACAGATAAAGTAAGGTATTCTCCTCCCGACATTGGCGGTGCCGATAATAGTAATGTCAAAAAAAACGAATCAGAAGGCGGGCTAACAACAATATCTTTTGACGACTCCGGTATATGGCATAGCCCAGTCAAATAATGTTCTGCCAGCCCCTGCCAATATCCTAATGTCAGAGAATCTGTCGTTTTGTATTTGTCGGCGGCAAGCTTAAATAGCCCTCCAATCCCGTCCTGCTCAAATGATTTCTGTAATACAGCAAATTCAGGCGGCTGCGGCTCGCCCGGAATGGTCTGCCAGCGAAGTTGTCCCGATGGTGTCAGTCTGATCTCACTCATCTCTGTTATTTCCTTCTTAGCAAATATTCCATGGCAAAATCGTCAAATCTTTT
>CAZHBL010000988.1:0-1736 GCA_964530105.1 uncultured Pirellulales bacterium
GGTACGCTGGAAGATTTTGTCCTATGACACTCAGATTAATGTCACCGAGAGCCCTTTTTTTCTCGTGAAAGAAGGCAGAATACAATCGCCCGAATACTACGGTACGGTGGTGGCCGACCCGTCCATTCACACAAAGCTGCCGGTCTTTCAGTATTTCGTCGAGAATACCGGCGCAGCAGGCAGCCGCTCGGGCACCCGGGCATCCGTGTTCTATGACGGTGAATTCTACGATAATGTTTTCGTACGCCTTCGCGGCGGCTACACTACTCACGGACGAAAGTTTGAATTCAATGACGGCCATCATTTTCGCTTCGATCCCGGCCTGCCGCGAGTGGACGAAATCAACCTTAACGAAAGAGGAGGCGACCCGACCTACATACGTCAGGTTTTGGGCTGGGAGACATACGTTAATGCCGGTCAGCCCGGCTGCCTGTCATTCCCGATGCACGTCAGGCGCAACGGCAGCTACCTGGACGTTCGAATTTTCATCGAACAGCCGGACCGGGACCTGCTGCGAAGAAACAACCTTGATCCGGACGGCTCGCTGTACAAAATGTATGACGACCTGCAAGACGGAAGAATCGACGGGGAAGGCATCCACAGGAAAAAGACCCGCCTGGACGAGGATTCCAGCGATCTTCTTGCACTTGCCGGCGGCATTGACACCCGCAATCCCAACCGGGATCAATTCGTGTTCGACAACGTCAATATCACCGCGGCGATAAACTACTGGGCCTCTTCGGTAATCATGCACGAAAACGACCATACTCACAAGAACTACTACGCATATCGTGACACGTGGGACCCTGTAAACAATCCCGGCGGCACGAACGAGTGGATGTTCCTGCCATGGGACAAGGACCTGACTTTCGGCATTAACAACGGTATAGGCGGCATCATCGCCGACCAGGACTGGCCGAATGATGTACGCTCTCCGAGCCATCCGTTCTACGGCTGTTCCGAGCACCAGAAGAACGACCGCCAGTGGAACTGCCTGATCGACGCCCTTCATGACAACGAAATAATCCGCCGGATGTATCTCCGCCGGCTGCGAACGCTAATGGACGAACTGCTCCAGCCGCCGAATACGCCTTTAGCACAACGCAAGTTCGAAAAGAGAATTGACGAATTGAGAGCGCAGCTCGATATCGAACTGGGATCCAGCGGATGGTACAGCGACCTCGAAAGGATAAAGACCGATTATCTGACAGTACGACGTCAGCATCTATTCGTAAATCACAGCATCCACAATCCCGGCTACGACGAGAATGCCGGCATTCCCGACGCCCAGCCGGACAACATAACTGTTAACTTCGATTCGATCGATTTCAATCCCGTCTCCGGCAACCAGGACGAAGAATTCGTCGCGCTGTACAATCCCAACGCTTTTGAGGTTGATATTACCGGCTGGTCTCTGCAAGGCGGCATAGAACATCTATTCCCGCCGGGCACCGTCATTCCGAGATACGGCACACTTTATGTCACGCCAAACGCTGTAGCTTTTCGTAATAGATCGCAAAGTCCCAGAGGCGGAGAGCAATTACTGGTACAGGGCAACTACAAAGGCCATCTTTCAAGCTGGGGAGAAACTATCAATCTTCTCGACCGCAATAGAAGGATGGTGAACGATATAACCTACGAGAGCGCCCCGAGTGATCAGCAGAGATATCTTCGGATTACGGAGGTGATGTACAACCCGGCAGAGGGAGATGTATTTGATAGCCAGGAGTATGAGT
>CAZHBL010000989.1:0-1733 GCA_964530105.1 uncultured Pirellulales bacterium
GTGATATAAATGTCATTAATCGCGGCCGAGCAAAACTTCTCGTTCCGGTCTTTGCCCCGGCCATCGCTGAAAACCTTGCAATTCAGCATCATGCGCTTATCTATCGGGGCCGTGCCATTCTTTAAGCGAGGGAAAAAATCTTCCAACTCCGCTACGCTGAATTCCGCCAGGAAACCAAGCTTGCCGACATTCACGCCGATAACAGGCAAAGATGCCCTGCTGACGTTTCTTGCCGTCGAGATAATGCTGCCGTCGCCGCCGAAAACAATAGCATAATCACATTTTTTCAGGACCCTGGCATCTTCGGGCGGCAAGGCTGCCGTGCAGGTTTGTTTTAAGTCCTCGATGCCATAACTCGCCACGATTTGGGCTTTATCCTTGGCAAAGCTGAGGAATTCATCGATAGCCTCGTTGACACCCTGTTTCCTCAGGTCCCTGAAAATCACCAATTTAGGTAGATATTTCATCTCCGGCATCGCTATTCATGCTTTCAAAATTTTCCTTACCGCTTCTGCTATTTTATCGGCATTTGCGCCAGCCTCCATAAGTTGTACGTCGCGAGTATCATGTCCGATAAATCGCCTTGGCGCACCAAGCAAGCGTATAGATTCTGTCGAATAACCCTTCTCGGCAGCCAATTCGAGCACGGCCGAGCCGAAGCCGCATGCAATAGCGTGATCTTCCACCGTCACAATACTCTTGCCCTGCCCCAGCAGCGAAATAATCTTTTCATCGACGGGGGCGGCAAACCGACCATTGACAACATCAATCGCGATTTTTTCTTCAGCCAGCAGCGATGCGGCCTTTAATGCTTCGGTTAATACGTTGCCGTAAGTGACAACCGCAACGGCAGAATGTTTTGACCTTTTGACGGTCACGCTCTTACCCAATTTGAACGGACTGGCACAGGCAGCCCTGACGTATTCCTTCGACGGGACAATGTCTTTCGGATACCTGATTACTACCGGCTTACCTTCACTGAGGGCAAATTCCAGAGCCAGCTTCATTTCGATATCATTGGCGGGAGCCGTCAGCACCATATTCGGCATCATTCGCAAGAAACCGATGTCCATCAATCCGTGATGTGTCGGTCCATCCGAGCCAACGAAGCCGGCCCTGTCAATACAAAAAACAACCGGCAGATTCTGCAGGGCCACTTCTTGAAATATATGGTCGAAACTTCGCTGCAGGAAGGTCGAATAAATACATACCACAGGCTTCAAACCGTTCCTGGCCATACCGGCCGCTATATCTACGGCGGCACTTTCAGCAATCCCCACGTCATAGAAGCGGTCGGGAAACTTTTTGCTGAATTCCATCAGACCCGTGCCGTCGCACATCGCCGATGTGATAGCGACGATTTTCTCATCGTGCTGTGCCAGTTCCGTTAGATTTTCGCCGAATGCGCTCGTAAAGCTCTGCCCGCTCGGCCCGGCAGCTTTTTCAACCCTGTCACCGTTAATTTTGAACGGACCGGTCGAATGAAATTTGCTGGTGCCCTGATTGGATTCACAAACGTCATCTTCCGCGTTTGGGATCCATTCGGCCGGACGAAAACCTTTGCCCTTCCTCGTGTAAACGTGCAGAATGACCGGGTGATTCAGCTCGCCCATCGCCTCGAACAATTCTATCAGCGAACCGATATCGTGGCCGGCAACAGGGCCGAAGTATGGAATATGCAGGCTCTCGAACATCTGGCTGGCCGGCAGAACCATCCTGATACTTTTCTTAAT
>CAZHBL010000990.1:0-1730 GCA_964530105.1 uncultured Pirellulales bacterium
GGCAGAGATTCCCGCCACGGCTTACAACATCTATCAGCATGAGGATCAGTTCCTGGGCCGATCGATAATCCTCCAGATTTTCGGCGCGGTTGTAGCCGTAAGAGAAAGCCATGCCGCGGTTCTCTTCCCAGGGATGGGAGTCGTCGTCCATACCGGAACCGTATTCCGTCGTATAGAATCCGCCGTGTTTGTGCCGAATCCCTTTGCCCCAGCGGTCATTGATGACCAGGTCCTTTTCATTCGGTGCATTATTGAACAGCCAGGCTAAAAGCTCGGGACTCCTCCACTTTTCCCATTCCATTTCCCATTCACCATCCGACCAGATTATATCCGGGTGATATCTCGTAACAAGGTCTTTGAACTGGGGGAACATGTGCTCGGCGACGAAGCGCTCTTTGTCGCTCTGCCACAAGGGATGGTACCATTCATACAGTGAATAATAGAGCCCGACTTTGATATTCTTCTTCCGCATTGCAGCAGCAATCTCACCTACAATGTCTCTCTTGGGACCGACTTTCATGGGATTGTAGTTCTCGCCGTAGGTTTGCTCTGCCTGGCGGCTGGGCCACATTGTGTACCCGGAGTGATGCTTGGTGGTAAAAACAATGTACTTAGCCCCCGCTTTCTCAAGCAGGTCGGCCCATTGGTCCGGATTCCACAACTCGGCTTTGAACATGGGGGCAAAGTCTTTGAATTCGAAATCCCTGCCATAAGTCCTGACATGGAAATCGTACACCTTACCCTCAAAAGACTTCTCCCGGAGCCAGTATTGATACCATTCGGCGTAGTTGCCCTTCGGTGTCCACGCCGGAACCGAATACAAGCCCCAGCAAATGAAAACACCGAATTTAGCGTCCGTGAACCATTGTGGGGTCGGGCGGGAATCAATAGACTCCCAGTTAGGCTGGTACTGCTGTTGTCCGGCGGCGATCTGCGTTTGCAGCAATAAACAGAGGAAAAACAGGACGTATACGATCCTTCTCATTTTCTGTCTCCAGTTGGAACTCCCCACCAAAGTGATTGATATCGACTCTTCGCCTCGTTAAAATTTCGTGCTTCAATATTGACATTTGCTTATATTAAGATGGCCAGGATTAATTTCAACTACATTTTCATAGATGGAATCAAGCCGTAGTCGCTGATGATTCTGAGGAGTGAAGGGATCAAATCTTTTTTACAACATATTTACAGGTAGCTCTGATATCCCAAATCCGGCATCTAAAAAAGTCGCATTAACATGTGAAGTGCAATATGGTCGGTATTTAGCGGTCACGGGCAATGCTTAGCAAGCAGCGAGTCACGGAGAGTTTTTCGAAATTTGCGCGCCATCCTGTGCTCATATTCGTATATTATATAACAAAACGAATCCAGGATACAAACTTAACTTTCGCACTTTTTTGGTCGGCTAATTTCAAAGGGCGATAATCAAAAACATATCAATCTTCCGATGATTTTATTGGAAAAAAGACAAGGGAGATTCGTATGGATACTACTTATATTATCTCGGTATGGACAGACATAATTCAATACTTTTTTCCAATATTCACTGCTCCAACGACAAAGATATTTCTGAATCTCATCTCTGGATGGATCCTCTGTACTGCCAAACATACCATCACCGTAATTTTACCGTTCGCCGAGTTGGACAAGTCGATGCTGGTACAGCCCGAATCGAGACTTACACACGCTTCTCCTGTCGCAGATTCCAGAATTATTTGATCTAAAATCAG
>CAZHBL010000991.1:0-1726 GCA_964530105.1 uncultured Pirellulales bacterium
CCGCAATAGACCAACGGATTGGCCATGTACCTGTCGTCGAAATAAATCGCGCCGTTGACCGTCGGGATTCCCATTCTGTTACCGTAGTCGCGAACGCCCGCCACAACACCTTTCATAATCCGTCTCGGATGCAGGACTCCCTTGGGAATATCTTCGAGCTTCTTATCAGGCTCACCGAAGCAAAAGATGTCCGTATTGGCAATCGGTCTGGCGCCCAGGCCGGTTCCCATGGGGTCACGAATCACGCCGCCGATGCCTGTGGCCGAGCCGCCGTAAGGATCGAGCGCCGATGGGTGGTTGTGGGTTTCGACCTTGAAGCAAACCGCGGAGTCTTCATCGAATTCAATCACTCCGGCGTTATCTGCAAAGACCGATATGCACCAGTCCTTATTGAGCTGCTTAGCGGCTTTGAATACGGTTTCTTTCAGTAAATCGTCAAAATGCACCTGCTCACCATCAATTGACAATTCGACAGAGCTTTTGAGCGTTTTGTGCACGCAGTGCTCGCTCCATGTCTGGGCAATCGATTCCAGTTCGATATCCGTAGGTTCTCTGTTGAGTTGCTTATAATGTTTCTGAATCGTTTGCATTTCGACCAGATTCAGAAAAAGGTCTTTTTCTTTGCTAAGAGCGACCAGAGCATCATCATCAAGGTCGCGTATGGGCCAATTAATAATCTGCAATTCGTATGGTTTCAGATGCGGACTCGGCGGCTCCGCCTCGTTGCCGATAACGCAATCTTCTATACAATCATTTGCCAGGATTTTCTTAGCAATCGTATCGGTCTGACGTTGCGTAATCTCACCCAGCAGGACATACTTTCGGGCGGTTCGGACGTTGTGGGCTTTTACTCCCATATCGGCAATCGCCGCCATGACAGATTCGGCGACCGGATCGGTTACTCCGCTTTTCAGGTGTACCTCGATGAGCGTTGCCTTCGCCAGGCCGGCCGGCGGGCCGCTCCTGCCGACATAATATTCTTCGCAGACCGGATCAGCCAGAAGCTCTCGTGCCAGACGCACGGCGAATTCCTTGTCGAAGTCCCCCTCGATAAGAAAGACCTTCGCCGATTGAACCACCTGCACAGAATTGATGCCCAGTTCCTGAATATCTTCCAGAATGCTCTTGCCGTGTACATCCGAAAAACCCGACCGATTAAAGACCTCAACACGCCATTGCTTCACGATATCATTTCCTTCTTCTTAATCTTGTAATTGATCAGTTCCGCCCGTTTATCCCTCGCATTTTCGAGCAGTTTTTCGATTTCTCTTCTATTCTCGTCCTTGATAGCCTTTTGGAGTTTTGTCAGTTCGGTAACGACCTTATCGATACCCCTGGTGGCGTTGGATGCATTTGTCAGCAGTACGTCAGCCCAGATATTCGCCGGACCGGAAGCTACTCTTGATGTATCCATGAAACCTTTACCCGCAAATTTCATATCTTTGCTGCTGTTGGCATTAATCAATGCCGCGGCCATCAAATGCGGCAGATGGCTCACATTAGCGAAGACTCTATCGTGCTCGTCCGGCTTCATCACTTTAACAAAGCATCCGAGCACCAACCAGAACTTCTTAAGAACTTGTACCGCCTGTCGATTCGTCTTATCCGTCGTTGTCAAGATGCACATCGCCTGGTCGAACAAGTCATCTCTTGCGAATTCCACGCCTCTTTGTTCTGAGCCTGCAATCGGATGTGAGCCGACGTAGTGCACCTTCTTCGGCAGCTT
>CAZHBL010000992.1:0-1725 GCA_964530105.1 uncultured Pirellulales bacterium
CCAACTTCGACCAGCTTGCCCGCATTCAGATACTGATGTTTGTCCTTATGATACGGGTAAGGTATACAGATACTCGGAACCGCAGCCGCTATGTATTCCGCAACGCTGACGGCCCCGCTTCTGCCGATTACCAGGTCCGCGGCGGCCAGTAAATCCGGCATATCATCGAAATAACTCACAACCTTGTAACTGATTTTTGCATTACTATATTGGCTATAGACTTTCTCGTAATTATTGCGGCCGGCCAGATGAACTATCTGCCAGTCGTCTGCGAAGGCTTCCAGTTTTTCCAGCAGCGAACATATTGCCTTGTTGATATTCTCCGAGCCGCTCGATGCGCCGGTTATGAGTAATATCTTCTTATTCCGGTCAAGGCCTAATTGCTCTATCGCCCTGTCCGGCTGTGGATTTCTAAAGCCGCTCCGAATCGGACAGCCGACAACGCTGACTTTCTTTTTCCGCCGAGTGAAATATTGCTCCGTCTCCTGGAACTGCACGAAAATCTCGTCCGCCCAGCGAGCATTTATCTTGTTCGCTCGGCCCGGCACAATATCGACATTCAATAAAGCGACTGGAACTTTGTGTTTATGTGCCGCCAGGCAAACCGGTGCCGATACAAAGCCTCCGGCACCTATAACTACGGTATTGAAATCCTTACGAACTGCTTTTTCCGCAATTCTGTAACTCCTTAGCAACAATTTGCAGAAATCGATTAATTTCTTAGGCCGAACAGAGAAACCGACAGCCGGCAGAGCAGTAAATTCGAAGCCGGCTTGCCCGAGAATATGTTGATCGATGCTGCGTGTGCTGCAGAAAAAATGTATTTTCGCCGAAGGTTCGATTTTGATTATCTGCTGAGCTACGGCGATGGCAGGATATATATGTCCCCCGGTCCCTCCACCGGCAAAGAAGAAACTTCTGTCGACCATAATCAATGCCTCCCTGCATAATCCAACACGCAAAGTCTGCCCTAAGCCGGCGTCAAATGCAACTGTTTTTTCCAGCTTCCTTTATAGCGAGGGAATATAAAACAGCCGGGGCCTGTGCTGAATCACTCAGTACAGGCCCCGATCTGAAGCAAATTCTTACGTCATTTTAACGAAATCTGTGTTTATTGTTCGGCGGCAGTTCTCGGCCGGTACAGCCGGATATCATCGAAAAACATCTTGCCTGAACCGCCGGGGATTGTCATATTGCCTTTTGTCCCCAGTCCAATCGCTATCCTGTCGACGTTGGTCAGAGTTATGCCCTGATCGGCAAACGTCTGCAGCTGAATGACCCACTCGGTCCAGGTGTCGATCTGTGCCGCAGCCGGATCATCGTGTACCACAACCGCAGGCGTGCCGGCACTGTTGGACACGGCCACGTAAAGCGGCTCGGCATCGTTGCTGGCTATGCCGATGTCCTGGTGCGCCCACTGCCCGGTGACATTACCGGTAGTTGTGACGTTGGAGAATACGGCCTGACACGTCAGAGCGACGTCATGGCTTGTCACAGCCAAACCGATATAGACATTTGCGCCCATCGATATGGTCTCTGTGCCCTGTATGGTCCAGGTGGATCC
The DNA here is from genome assembly GCA_964530105.1 of uncultured Pirellulales bacterium. GTDB lineage: Bacteria > Planctomycetota > Phycisphaerae > Sedimentisphaerales > Anaerobacaceae > JAFGPJ01. Next base: position 1,565 of record CAZHBL010000992.1, read on the forward strand.
GTTGGCTGAATGAGACGCCGTAAAGATGCCGGAAATACTACGCTCCAATTTCACCCAGTACGGTGCGGTTATCGAACCGGTCGTCGTGTCAAGGCTGGTCTGGCCCGTGCCGGGACGTCGCTGGAAGGAAGCACCTGAACCAGGCGTCACAACCATCATCG
>CAZHBL010000993.1:0-1723 GCA_964530105.1 uncultured Pirellulales bacterium
ACCATAAGATAATATTGCAGAGATTGGCGGGAAACGCCAGCTTTTTTTGCGGCTGTACCTATCGAAGCTAATTTGCCTTTCTCACTCAACGGTTATCCCTGTAAAGCTAAAAGTAATAAAGTACAATATAGAAACAGTTCGATGACCGGAATTTATACGGGATTTTACCAACTCCATTATATGTTGCCCAGAAGTTTCTGCAAGCTTAAAAACGACTGTTACCCCTGCCAAAGCAGCAAACAGCCCGGGCATACAGTACTGCGAGCCATCTGGTTACAATCGAATCAGAAGACATTCCGGTACCTCACATTAAGCCTGTATCTCGTATAATCGCCGTTTTTTCAGGATTTACCTTATGAGATAGGCGAAGCCGCCATCTCACGGGATTTATTCGCCGGGTGACGGGGCCGAGGCAAGCCAGTTTTCGGGATCGTTGCCGTAGTCGGTTGTGACCTTTCGTGTTAAGGCCATACCATAGCCGTCCGCTTCGACTGGCCAAAGGTCAAGCAAGCTGGGACAATTCTCCGGATGAGAGCCGTCGCTGTAATTTATCCTGTCGACGCGAATATATTGACGCACGCCCTCATTATCAACGTCGCCGGGCATGCTCAGCTCCAGACTTTCGCCGGCGTTGCTCAGGTTGCCTTCGTAGGGGCCGAGAATCAATTCGACCGGCACGGCCGGGTAACGCCATGAAAACGCTGCCGGATGTTTGACGACTAAGAGCACGCCGCCAGCAGGAATTGTTACCGGCGCATCGCCTGCGAACGTGAACTCGATGCCGTCGGTGAACTTCCACGGCTCGCTTGTAACAAAATCGTACAACGTCACCGGCTCGGTGTTGATGTTGTGCAGCTCGATATATTCGTATTGGTCATTCGTATATGAACCGCCTTCCGGCCAGTCGGGATTGTACATTATTTCGGTGATTACGATAGGGCCGACCTTGGGATACGAATTGGCAGAGCCGGGTGTGTTTTCATCCATCGCTACGAAGTTGTAGTTGCCCGTGCTGGATTTAAAATATCGCCCGAAGGAGACGCCGGTTTCCGAAGCTCCGAAATCCTCTGTGCTTCGATAGCCTGTAATTACATCATTTTGTGTCGAGCTTAGGTACAATCTTTCACCGTTCTCGCTGAGGGCGAATGGTTCGCTGGTGCCCGGATCGTCTGCATTGCCAAAATTCAGATCTTCGTACAAAACGAGGTATCCATTCGGGCCGATTGTGGTGCCGTTGGCAATTTCGTATTTGAAAAGGTTATCGTTGTCCGCTTGGGGACGGCTGACGCCGCTGTCACTTAGGAACCAGCCTCCGATGTCAATTGTGGTTCCGGTAGTGTTGTATAATTCAATCCAGTCCGAAGCCTCAGCGTGTGAATGGGCCAATACTTCGTTGATCACTATAGCGCCTGGTTCAGGGAGAACACCGCTGTCATCCTGTCCCGGCGAGCCGCCTGCGTAAGCACTCGGGCGCCAGGAGTCTTTTTCGCCCCAACTGCTCAGATCGGGATTAGCAGCATCAATTATAATCAGCGAGAAACCTTCGCCGTCAGTAAGCGAGTGCCAGCCATTTTCATAGCGGAAGTTTAGGATCATCCTGCCGACTGCATCCTGGAGTTCGATTCTTTCGCCGGCGTTGTTCAACTTGCCGGAGTATTGGCCTGCGACATTGACATTTGTGCCCACCGTAAGGTGTCCTGTGGAGTATCGTGCTTCGAAGACG
>CAZHBL010000994.1:0-1718 GCA_964530105.1 uncultured Pirellulales bacterium
AAAAGGAAAAAATAGAAAAAACTGTGAACTATTGGCCTATATTGACCGGAACTTGCTGGTTAACTGGTTTTGTCTTTTTAAACCTTTCAAGACGTTGTCCCAATCGTAGTTGGAGGTTCGAATAGCTACTCCAGTTCTCATAGTTTATGCCACCTTTGATTTGTCGTCAATTCTTTCCTCTTCGGATTCTTTCAGCTTTTCTTCAAGCATCCATAACTGCTGATAACCCATAACACGTTTGAACCGTTTCTCCATATCCAGCAATGAAGCAGCAGCCCATCGGATAACCATGCCATGGGTCTGCCAGTTCTTAACACGATGCGTCCGGCTGCGAATTCCGCTGTTCGGAGACTCAATAACATTAGTCGAACAAAGACAACGGCACAGTGCCTTCGGAAGGCCAAGCTTATTGATAGTAAACATCTCATCAATACCCTCAAGAAGGCTGCTTGAGGCGGATGGATACTCCCGCTCAAGCCATTTAGCCAGTTGATTCAACTTCTGTCTGCCCTTATCCGCTTTCATCGAAAAAGCCGCCTTCATTGCACATTTGACCTGGTCTTTCTGTTCATCCGGCAGATAACCAAGCACATTTCTAATCTTGTGATTGCGGCATCGTTGTACAGGATTCTTCGAGCCGTAAACGGCATCAATCGCACTACGCAACGCCTTGCTGCCGTCAATTACAAATAGTCTGAGACGCTCCGGCCTGACACCTCGTTCGACTATATCATTGAGAAGGTCTTTGGCCACTCGACTATTCTCACTGCTGCCTTCGCGAAGACCTAAAACATGCTTAAACCCTTCGCTATCAACGCCCAAAGCCACAATAACGTGACAATCGCCGAACTGAATTCCATCAATATAGATAACCAGGATATCCTTGTCATCGAAACGCCGCTCACAGAGAATTTTGAGCTGTTTCTCGCTAGCACTGATAAATTCCCTGCTGATTTGTGATTTACTTACGCCAACGGTCTCGGCCATTTCCGGCAGTACGTCTTTATACTTTCGACTCGAAACGCCTTTCATTAAAATCTCCAGTATCCTCGAACCAAGCCGGCTGTTCATCGCCATTGCCTCATAGGCAGGAACGGCTGCTTCCTTGCCTCTGCCCCTGCCCTTTTTTCGCAAACGGGGCTTCTCGATACGCAGCTTGCGCTGGCTTAATGAAACAACTCCTTGCTGTCGTCCGTGCCATCCGATATCACCTTTGATTTTGCCCGGCTGCTTCGGACCTGCTACCTGCTGAGCTGATAGCAGCAGCACCGATTCAATGGCCGCCTTGCCTGCCGTGTCTATCAGCTCGTCTACCGCCCGTTCGGTATTGCAGATTAAATCGAGTATGGGCAGTAATAGCTGGCCGTCTTTGCTCAGAAATTCTGCGATTTTTCGACTGTTAAGTTTGTCTGTAATTTGATATAATTTGTTTTGCATGGCTACTCCTTTCGAAAATTAAATATTATATCTGGCCGATTTTACACAAAATCAGGCCGGAGTAGCCATTGCTTTTTTTAACCTCCAACTATGGATGGGACAAGTTCGTCTTACTTCGACCTGCCTGGAGATCAAATCGGAAAGCATTTCAAGAAACGGCACCATACTGCCTTTTCTTTCCACATACATATCCTTCAAATCAGATGTTGCCAGCCAGATAAACTTCTCTGTCTTGGGAATTCTTTCCAGAATAACTCGTTCATAGATTTGTCGGCCGGTAA
>CAZHBL010000995.1:0-647 GCA_964530105.1 uncultured Pirellulales bacterium
ACGCCTTTTCAGGAGGGCGAAATCGATTTTCAAACGCTGGATGAGCTGATTGATTTCCAATTGGCCGGCGGTATAGACGCAATAGTTCCGGTAGGGACGACCGGCGAATGCCCAACGTTAAGTCCCGAAGAGCATAAACAGGTCATCGAAAGAGTTGTCCAGGCTGTGGGCGGACAAGTCCCCGTAATTGCAGGTGCCGGCTCGAACAGCACCGCTGAGGCAATTGACTTTACCGAATTTTCAAAAAAGGTAGGCGCTGATGCGACTCTGCAGGTCGGGCCCTACTATAACAAACCTACGCAGGAAGGTTTTTATCAGCATTTCAAGGCGATAGCAGAGGAAGTTGACCTGCCCATGGTATTATATAACATACCGGGTCGATGTGGAGCAGGTATGACACCGGAGACTATAGCGCGTTTAGCTGAGCTTGAAAATATTGTCGCAATTAAAGAGGCGACCGGCAGTATGGACCAGGCCAGCGAAATTGCAGCTCGATGCGATATCACCATTATCTCAGGTGATGATTCTCTTACCCTGCCGTTAGCTTCAATCGGCGGCAAGGGCGTTATCAGCGTAGTGGCGAACATCGTACCCGCCGACGTAAAGGCAATGACCGATTTAATCCTGGAAGGTGATTTGGTCACTGC
>CAZHBL010000995.1:657-1715 GCA_964530105.1 uncultured Pirellulales bacterium
TGTTTATGCTGTGCAAAAGTATGCTTACCTTAGCGACCAACCCGATACCGATTAAAGCGGCGCTGGCGATGCTGAATATGGCTTCGGAGGAACTGCGACTGCCAATGACACCACTGGAAGAAGACAAAAAAGTTATCCTGAAACAAACATTGGAAGACTACGGACTGCTGAGCTAAAAAATCACTGCCCATTAATAATTTTGTCATTAAGCTCTACCAGTGAAAAACCCTCCGCTGTTACGATATGCTTGCGGTCGGTCAGGATTAGCCATGGCAGCATCTGCACAGCCCAAGTGCGTCCAAGCATCGCTATATTTCCATCGAATTTCCCGCATGGAATCGTTATCCTGTTATTATTCAGCCAGTCACTAAGCCTCGAATCATCAATCATACCAACATAAACAATGAATGCATAAACACCCTCGGCGGCCAAGAACTTTTCCATCTTACCAAGCTGCTGCACACAATTGGACGGCCCCGGCAACATATCCCAGAAACAAACGAGCATCTTTTTACCCTCGGCGTCCGAAGCCGTCTTCAGACCATACTGCTCCAGTTCCGGTAAAGGTTTACCTACTAAAGAGAATCCAGCAGTATGTATGCGTTCCTGGCCGAGGACAATCTTTACATTCTTATCTCCGGCCTGCGCATCAAGAAAACCCTCATCGTCGTCACTTGCCCATCCAGCCTGAAGCTGCAGAGATCCTATGGATATTCGATTGAATGAAAACCGGCCATCAGTATTAGTTATTGTATGCTTACGCGGCTGCTCTTGACCACCCGTTATGCCCTTTAAGTGGACTGCTTTGTTAGGCACAGGCTCGCCTTTGGTATCAACAACTACGCCGGAAATTGTCATATTCAATGGCTGCAAAACAAAGGGACTCAAATCGATTCGATTGGTGGAGGTTTTGGTTAGCAAGACCTGCTCAAACCGCAACGGACAGTAGCCCGCTGCATTAACGTTAATACGATAGATATCATCTTTCTGCAATAGTGGAACAGCCGGTATTTCGTAACGTCCTTTTGTGTCAGTAACTATCTCTTCTCCAACATACG
>CAZHBL010000996.1:0-1705 GCA_964530105.1 uncultured Pirellulales bacterium
TGTTCGATCAGGCCCGGCCCGTCGATGCGCTCGATGCCGGGATAATTCTCTATCCTGTCCGTATTGTTGATCTGTCCTCCCGGCATGAATTTCTCAAGAACGAGGGTTTTCAGCCTGTCGCGGGCGGTATAAAGAGCCGCCGCCAGCCCCGCCGGCCCGGCACCAACGATAATGCAATCGTAATTTTCTGACATAATAAATATCCTTTATAAAGTTCTGAGTATTAAACGTTTAGAATCCCGGTTCCACCGGGGGTTCCTGGTCTTCAATCTCGGAAGTTATGTCGTTTGATTCGTCGTCGGCTTCTGGCGCCTGAATCATCCTTGTAGCCTTGTCTATAGGTTCCAATGTATCGATGTCTTGGCCTGAAGCGGAGCCCAATTCCTTGAATTTCCTTGCAGGTACCAAAACGCTTCGCTCCATAGATCCCACAGCTTTATTGTAACTCTCTACGGCGCGATCCAAGCCCTTTTTAAGATTTCCGAAATGTTCCACGAAGGTGCAAAGTCTACTGTAGAGTTCTTTTCCTAAGTCACTGATTTTCTGAGCATTCTTGGCAATTTGCTCCTGCTGCCAGCCGTACGCCACTGTGTGCAATAACGCTATCAAAGTAGTAGGAGTCGCCAGTATTACTCTATTTTCTACACCGAGTTCAATTAAACCGGGATCTTGTTCGAGAGCGGCGCTGAAAAACATCTCGCCTGGCAGGAACATAACAACAAATTCCGGAGTCGGCTGGAATTGCTCCCAGTAACCCTTTGCCGCCAGGTTTCGAATGTGGGTACGAACCAGCCCGGCATGTTTTCTCAGTCTCTCGATCCGTATTTGCTCATCCGTGGTCTCCAGGGATTCCAGATAACTCTCCAGGGGTGCCTTTGAATCGACTACTACCATCCTATTACTTGACAGTTTGATAATCATGTCTGGCCGGGTGCGTCCGGCGTCCGAATCGGTACTTTGCTGCTCGAAAAAGTCGCAATGCTTGACCATGCCGGCGATTTCAACCACACGTCGCAACTGCATTTCACCCCAACGGCCCCGCACGGTAGGCTTTTTTAGGGCGGTTACCAGATTGGCGGTTTCATTTTTAAGTTGTGCTTCCGAGGTAAGAAGCGATTCAATCTTCTCCCTAACCCCTGAGTGGTCCTTTCCAATTTGCTTAAGGGCGTCATCCACATTTTTGAGAGATTCTTTCAGAGGCTTGACCAGTTCATCCACAGCCTGCTTACGTTTTTCAAGGTCTCCCCTCGCACCTTCCTGGAATTTTCCCAGGTTTTCCTCCGCCAATTTTAAGAACTGTGTATTGCTGTTCTTCAAAGCCTCAGAAGAAAGAGCCTTGAATGCGTCGGACAGCTTTTCCTTCGCTTCATTGAGTAAAGAAAGTTTTTCTTCCCATGTCCTCTGTTGCTCATTTAACCTAGTAAGATCGATGGTTAGTTTTGTGCATTCTTCTTGGAGTTTAGAAATTTGATCTTCTTTTTGCATAACGACAGAGCCATGCTGCTTCGTCTCCTTATGCTTAAGGAGTAAAATGATGATGCAACCCAATATCACGCCCATTGCGAAAGTTAACGCATATTCCATAATGAAATCTCCCTAATAAAAAAGCCCAAAGAGTAGCTTTTGATTATAGAATGCAATATGCCATTAGTCAAAGACCAAAGGGAATTGCTTAGATACATAGAAAAATATTGCCATATTAGTT
>CAZHBL010000997.1:0-1700 GCA_964530105.1 uncultured Pirellulales bacterium
GCCAAAGCCGCTGCAAATCGAACAGGTGTAAATTCATCCTGAAGAAGCCTCTGTACTTTAGGCATCAATTGAATTTGACCGGTAGTGGCGACCACTTCGATAGCATTAACTCTGGCTACCGGATTGTTATCGGCCAGAGTATTTTGTATAATCCGATAGGCTTCCGCCTGAGGGGAAGCTATGTTAGTAACATAGTAATCTCCCAACATTGATTGTGAGGATTCTTCGCATCCGAAGAAAAATAAAGCCGGGCATCCGAAAAACAAGGCATAAGCAATAGAAGTCACGATAATTTTGTGCTTTTGCGTTTTATTTTTTGTGGATTTGCTTGCCATTTGGCCGTCCCTGATAAACAAGTTTTTTTCTGAAAATTTTTCCCGAAAGCAATACAATTATGAGCAAAATAACACATACTTCACAACAAAAATCCAGCCATTCGCCGTATTTGCTGAAAATAGTTGCCCTGTTATCGATGGGTATTCTTTCGACGAACCATCCCGCCATGCCCGTCCGGTCTTTTGCGTCTACGGGTAAATCACCCGCTATAAAACCGTTTCTTATGCGTCCGGCACTGTCGATAAGACAACTGATGCCGGTGTTGACGCTTCGCAGGATGGCAAGTCTGTTCTCGACCGCGCGGAACACACAAACCGCCGCATGCTGGGCAAGCTCTGCGCTCGGCAGCACTTGTTCGTCATCGAATCGAACGAACCAGCCGTCGTTGCTGATATTAACCAGCCAGTTAAGTCTCTTTCTGCCGTGCTCGTCCAAAGCAAATCTTCGCCCGATTTCCGGGATGGTGTCTTCGTAACAAATCATTACACCGAATTTGTAATCCTGCGCCTGGTTACCTTCGGCGCCGGTCATTTCGAAAATCGTGTATTCGCTGCCGTAATCGAGCGAATAATCGAAATTGTAAGGGATGAACTTGATCTTCATCAGCAGCTCATAAAACCACGACAGAGATTTCCTTAACGGCAGCACTTCCCCGAACGGCACAAGGTGGATTTTGTTGTAAACTTCCTTCGCTTTGTCGCCGTTTCTCTTGTACAAAAAAGCCGAATTGAATCTCTGTACCAGGCGGATATCGAAATTGTCCCCTATTTTGGGAGTTCCCCCGTACGCACCCACGAGCACAAAAGCAGTATCTTTGGCGTGTTCCCGAAGCGCTTTATCAAAAACGTTCCAGGAGTGAGAAGACTCCAAAAGGCCCAGAACTTCCGGATTTAACGTTGCCTGCACCATCGTCTCTGGCCAGACTATCAGCTCGGCTCCCGCCTTGGCGGCGGTTTTGCTCTGCACCATCAGGCCGGCAAATAAATCGTCGCCGGACTCGAACGTCCTTTTCACCGACTGAGGGACATTCGATTGAAGCGCCGCCGCCAGCGGCCCTTCCGTTACACATTCTTGCTCCTGATCGATCCTCCACCACCCATAGGCAAAGGCGCCGACCACCGCCGCACAAACTATCGCCGTGCCGGCAAACTGGACCAGCGTAAAATTTTTCTTCTGGCGAACGGTCACGATAAGCTCAGCCAGTAGCCCGTTGACCATAGCTATCAGGAAAGAGACGCCGCCGGCACCGAAAATGTCTGCGATTTGAATCAGCGTGACGTTTTTGTACTGGCTGTGGGCCAGAAACCGCCAGAAAAAACCGCCCAAAAAGAAGCCCTGCATCCGCTCGATGCCGACGATTAATA
>CAZHBL010000998.1:0-1699 GCA_964530105.1 uncultured Pirellulales bacterium
TTATTTATTTGTATGAACCGTGCGGCGTAGGCAAGCCCCATTCCCCGTTTTCGCCCCGCCGGTTTTGCCGAGAAAAACGGCTGAGTCGCCTTTTTCAGCGTTTCGGCGTCCATTCCGCAGCCCTGGTCTTTGATTGCCAATTCAACCAGCTCACCAGATTCATCGGTTCCGGCGGTGATTTCTATCTGCCCGGAATTGTCGCCGTAAGATTCGACGGCGTTGGAAATAACATTTGCGATTGCCGATACAATCTGGGCCGAGTCGATAAAAACGCTCTCGACGTGGCCTGCTACTTCGATATTGACATCGAGATTTTCGATATTCGTTTTCCTGCTGGTCAACTGCACCGCTTCGTCGAGCATTTTTTTAACATCCGTCCGTGCGGCCCTGGGCCGGCGCGGTTCGGCAAAGCTCATCAGGTCTTCGATAATCCCGGATGCCTCGCGGGCGTTTTCATAAATCTGTTTTAAGATTTCCTTCGTTTCCTGGTCACTCTGCGCTTCAGCGAGCAGTTGCGCCCTGCCGGATATCACGGCCAGCGGATTGTTCAGCTCGTGCGCTGCGCCTGCCGCCATCTCGGCCAGTGCGTTCAATGAATCCTCCGCCGACGCCGTCCGATCGGACACCTCAGTTTCCGGGGGACCGACCGCCGGAGCTGGTTTTGAAATGAGCCGCGCAAAATGCTCTGCATAATTCTGCTGATTTTGCCGCCCCAGCGCCATGTCCAAAACAATCGCCGCTATCGAGGCGGATGTTCTGAACCTTTCGGCAAACAATTCGGTGTCACCCGGATAATTAAGCTCGAACGCGATTGCCCCGACCGCCCTGCCGTTGGAGAGCAGCGGCAGAAGTCTGGTTCGATTCCTGTCGAAGTCGGCGTCCAGATGTTCGAACAGCCATTCGATATGGTCATGGGCGTTCAAAATCGCAAAGTCGTTTGCTATCGCTTTCGGAACGGCCGGTATATTGGCGGGGACATCAAGGGTGACAATACTGCATTGGGCAAGGTTTTCCACAACTACGGCTTCGAGTGTTTCAAGTCCGTTCGACGGAGCCAGATACAGGCAGACCGTCCCAGTCTGATAGAACTTCTGCCAGCGGGCGGCGAAGTCTTCCGCTATATCGATCGCTGCGGCAGACGGGCTTACGCTCAGCAGAAAATCCGCCGCGAAATCGAGGTGGCTCGAAGCGCTTTGCAGCCGGCGATTTTCATCGGACAGTTCCGCCTGCTGCCGGGCGAAGCGTGCCGCGACTGCGTGAGCGGACTGACAATACTCCGTCACGTTGTCTGGTAAATCAAGGCCCAGCACTCCGGACTTCTTACCGAGCGCCGCCGGAAGACTGTGACGAATCTCCTGAAGCTGCTCGATCTCTATCCCGAGGTACTCGGCTATAGGTTCCTTCGGTCCGGGCGTATCGAAACTGCCGGCCGAGCCGATGTTCAACTCCCGCGACATAGAATCGGCCAATTGTACCACCGCGGCGATATTTGCTTCAGGCATCTTCTCAGAGATGGCAACAATTTCACTGTGATGCAGCCATATTGCAAGCGCAATTCGATTCGGAAGCCGCCATCTTTGAGCCAGATGTTTGCCGATGACCGTATGGTCGCAGCCGAGATGCTCCTGCTCGATGACACAGGATGATTGTTCCGCCGATTCTGCCTCCTCGACAATACGGATAAAACTTTTCGGCATCG
>CAZHBL010000999.1:0-1693 GCA_964530105.1 uncultured Pirellulales bacterium
ATCCCAGGGCGAGGAGCCGGCAGTTGGCCGCCGCTCGCAAGGCCCTGATGGAAGATTCGAACAACCGGACCGCCAAGGCGGCCATGCCCCAGTGGCTCAAACGCTGCAGCGAGCCCCGGAGCAGAATCCTGCTGTTTGTCTCGGGAGTGGTCCTTGTCCTGACTTCATTTGTCTGTTTCAGACCCTCGATTTCATAGTTCGTTGTTGATAGTAAATCATTCTCTGTTTATAGTATTATGAATAATGTCCTATGGATTCCTTACTGAGAATAACGAGCAGAGAACGAGGAGCTACTGACAATGAGTAAAGAAGATAATACCAGACTTGATTTTATTCGCGCAATTGTTGCCGAAGACATCAAAACCAATAAATGGGACGGGCGGGTGGTGACGCGATTTCCGCCGGAGCCGAACGGGTATCTCCACATCGGACACGCCAAGAGCATCTGTCTGAACTTTGGCATCGCAGCGGAATTCGGCGGTCGGTGCCATCTGCGGTTCGATGATACTAATCCGGAAAAGGAAGAGCAGGAATACGTTAACTCCATCATCGAGGACGTTCGCTGGCTCGGCTGGGACTGGGGCGAGCACCTTTATTACGGTTCGGATTATTTCGAGCAGATGTACGAGTATGCTTTGCAGATTGTCAAAAATGGCAAGGCATACGTTTGCGACCTGACGGCGGAGCAGACGCGTCAGTACCGCGGCACGCTTACCGAGCCGGGTAAGGACAGTCCTTATCGCGATCGTTCGATCGAGGAGAATATGAACCTGTTCGAGCGGATGAGGGCGGGCGAATTCCTGGACGGCTCATGCACGCTTCGAGCGAAAATCGATATGGCGCATCCCAATCTGAATATGCGAGATCCTGTGATGTATCGCATCCTGCACGCATCACACCACCGGTCCGGCGACAAATGGTGCATCTATCCGATGTACGACTGGGCCCACGGGCTCGAAGATTCCATCGAACGGATAACGCATTCGATCTGCACGCTGGAGTTCGAGAACCACAGGCCTTTGTACGACTGGTTCCTCGACGAGCTGGACGTGTATCATCCGCAGCAAATCGAGTTCGCCCGGCTGAATCTGACCTACACCGTGATGAGCAAGCGAAGGCTGCTGAATTTGGTGCAGGAGGGCCTTGTCAGCGGCTGGGACGACCCGCGGATGCCGACTATCAGCGGAATAAGGAGAAGGGGCTATTCGCCCGAATCGATCCGGGAATTCTGCCGGCGCATCGGCGTCAACAAGTTTAACAGCACCGTTGATATCGCCCTGTTGGAACACTGCCTCAGGGAGGATTTGAACAAAACTTCGCCGCGTGTTATGGCGGTGCTTCGGCCGCTAAAGGTGGTCATCGACAACTACCCGGAAAGCCAGATTGAGCAGCTCGATGCTGTCAACAATCCGGAAGATCCGAATGCGGGCACGAGAAAGGTTCCCTTCTCGCGCGAGATTTATATCGAACGGGAAGATTTCATGGAAGAGCCCCCGAAGAAGTTCTTCCGCCTGGCCCCCGGCCGGGAGGTCCGCCTGCGATATGCTTATTTTGTGACCTGCACCGACGTGGTTAAAAACGCCGACGGCGAAGTTGTCGAGCTGCACTGCACGTACGATCCCGCCACGCGAGGCGGTGACGCTCCGGACGGGCGCAAAGTCAAATCGACGCTGCACTGGGTCTCGGCCGGGCA
>CAZHBL010001000.1:0-1689 GCA_964530105.1 uncultured Pirellulales bacterium
TTCTTCAGCGATTCTTTTGCCGCTTTGGCTCTCGGCAATTCCGCCACCTGTTTCTGCAGCTCAGCGAGAATTAATTTCGCAAACGGTTCCGAATCGGTCAGGACGATAGAGCTGCTGTCGGCGGCGTGCTCGGCCTGGCTGAGCATATCAGCCGCAATCCACGCCGGGTTGGCCTGCTTGTTCGCGATAATCAAAACTTCGCTCGGCCCGGCAATAGAATCGATGCTGACATAATCGCCGGCGACGTTTTTCTTTGCCGCCTGGACCCACTTGTTGCCCGGCCCGACAATCTTATCGACCTTAGTAATCGTATCTGTCCCAATGGCCAGAGCGGCCACGGCCTGGGCCCCACCGATTCTGTACACCTCATTTATACCCAACTCGCAGCAGACCGCCAGGATAACCGGGTGAATATTTCCTTCGTGCCTTGGTGGCGAGACTACGGCAATTTCCTTTACGCCGGCGACATGAGCCGGCACGGCCGTCATAATAACTGTGGAAGGTAGCGGGGCCGATGCGCCTGGAACGCAGATGCCGACCCTCTTGATGGGAGTATATCTGATTCCTCGCGGCAAGTTCTCCTGATCGATCAGGATGTCCTTCTGGTATGAACGCACGTTTTCAATCGCCTGGCGCAGGGAAGCCAAAATGTCCTGGTTGATTTCCCGGTTAGCCTTCTCCAATTCGTCTCTGCTAATCCGGAATTGCTCGGGTGTAAGTTTTACTCCATCGAACTTCTCCGTATATTCAGCAACGGCTTTGTCACCATGTTCGGCAACGTTGCTGAGAATATCAATCACCTGTTGGTTTTCCTCGCTCCCGTAGCCGGCAAAATGCGCCGCCCGCATCATTTTCGAGCGAAATTTTTTCAGGCTTTTCTCAAAATTGGCTCCGGATGGGGAAATGATAATTTGGTCGAGTTCGTGGGGCATGCGTTTGTCCTTTATCTTCCGAAGTTGCCGTGGCTGTAAGTTCTTGTCGCCTTCTCCAGCAACAGATAGTTATCGCCTTTATATTTAGTCATAATCCCTGCTATCTTAAACCGCACCTTTTCCGGCTCGGTGGCTTTTTTCAGTTCGGTCAGCTCCAGCGCTGCGCACGGCAGCAGATGTAAAGAAAGCTTCTGAACATTCCGGCCAAGAGCGTCGGGCACGAAGATAAAACGACCTTCATCCTGCTCGACCAAAAACGCGGTCCTGTCCACTAAAATCGAATCGAAGCTTTGCGTATAACGCTGGTCATCCGGCGATTTCTCTTTTTCCGTCGCCGGCTGCGATTCATCAACTGAAATTTTATTACTATCCGCTATCGGCTTTTTGCTAACGGTTATTCTTTCTCGCCCGGCTCTGAGCTTTTCTATAATCTCTTGCGGCATAGCCAATACATCATTCGGCTCATCAAGGGCGAGCGGCCGTTCATGCTCCTGCCCGGATTGTATCCGATCCGGTTCCTGCTGCTTGAGCTGAGGTTCTTTCGATGGTTTCGGCTCCGGCTTCTCGGCCTTGCTCAGAGGCATAAAATAACCCGGAAATATGAAGTTCCTGCCTTTGTACTTTGTCACTCTGCTGCTCCAGAGCCGGTAAGCCGCCGTAGTACGCATTTTCTTGTCGGCAGTCATCTTTTCAAGCGCCGATGACGGCAGCAGCTCCAACCTTGTCCCGGCCTTGATAACCGTTCTGTAATCGTTCA
>CAZHBL010001001.1:0-1682 GCA_964530105.1 uncultured Pirellulales bacterium
CTGTTCTTTGGGTAATAGTGCCGTGAAACAAAGGTCTTGATCTTCCACCATTTGCCTGCGATATTTCTGAACACGAGAGACTTGGCTACTCAGCCGTCCTTTGGTATACTTGTCCATGACAGACCTCCTTGTTGATTCGATTGCTATAACAACAATCTCTTCGGCTCGGAGGCCTGTTTTACTGTATCTTTATCGGGCCTTGAGGCTTATGGAAGTGCCATTCGGGTCAAGTATTAATTCTTCTGATTTCCTTGAAAAATTTGGATAAAAGAACCAGGGACAGCCTTTATCATTGATGATTTTCGATTGTCGATTTACGATTGTATTGATTATTGGCAAAAATTAGGGACATAATTATATAAACATTGTTAGCCGGTAAGGAAGACGAACATGAATCCCGCGAATTTAGGTATAGTTATCAGAAACGAGACTAACGCCGATATCGGTGCGATAACCGAAGTGACAATTGCCGCGTTCGAAAGCCTTCAAATCAGCAACCACACGGAGCAGTTCATCATAGAGGCCCTGCGCGCCGCTAAGGCGCTGACAGTATCTCTGGTTGCGGAATTGGATGGCCGCCTCATCGGTCATATAGCATTCTCGGCGGTGACGATCTCGGACGGAACACGAAACTGGTACGGACTCGGGCCTGTCTCGGTGTCGCCGGAGTACCAGCGCAAGGGCGTTGGCAAAGCCCTGATACAGGAAGGGCTGTCCCGCCTGAAGAACCTGAATGCCCAGGGCTGCTGTGTCGTAGGACATCCGGAGTACTACAGGAAGTTCGGGTTCCGGAATGTACCCGGCCTTGTGATTGAGGGAGTACCGCCGGAGGTCTTCTTCGCTCTTTCCTTCGGTGGACATACACCCGAAGGCACGGTCGCTTTTCATGATGGATTCAAAGCAGACGGCCAACAAGGAGCTGTATGATAAAGGAAGATATTCTGACTTCGGTCTTAGGTTTGGGAAAGCTGCCTTTGGCGCCCCGTATCTGGGCGGTGCTGCCGCCGGTGGTTCTTTATCAGGTATTGGGATACCTTTGGCCTGCGGCCATTCCGTTCGTAATGGCAGGTTTTCTTTTAGCAGGCACATGGATATGCATGGCGTATGCTCCGGCTGTAATCGGAGCCAGCGGTATCAAAGAACCTAAAGCATTAGTTGCCGATGCGCTTGCCGGACAGGCATTGACCATGCTGATAATCGCTGTCTTTGCACCGCCGAACATCTGCAATTCCATGGCACTCGGATTTGTGCTCTTTTTGTTTTTCGATTTTGTCAGGCCCTGGCCTTGCAAACGTTTGCAACGGACATTTTCTGCCGGCCTCGGTGTTTTGGTAGATGATTTAATGGCCGGCCTGTATGCGGGCATTATTGCGTATGTACTAATCCGAATGTTCCCGATATATTTCGGAACCTGTCGATTGTCATTATTTTAATTTACTCGTTCGTAATTTGGATCCGCATTTTATGAAATCATTTTTAAGTCCAGTGAACCATGATCGAACTAAAGGCAAGAGGATTGCTTTTGTGCTCTTTTTCTCGCTTTTTCTTATGCCCGTGGCTTGGCCACAAGTTGTGAGTGAAGGTCGCACCCCACAAGCTGAGAAGGTATTGACCTATCTTAAAGGTATGGGAAACGGCCGCTATATGTTCGGGCAGATGGCCACCTGGGTGCATAATGAGAA
>CAZHBL010001002.1:0-1674 GCA_964530105.1 uncultured Pirellulales bacterium
TACGAACGGATCAGCGATATTCTCAGGCACTACATCGAGCACCGTTTCAGCCTCAGGGCGCCGGAAAGTACGACGGAGGAATTCCTGGCCGAGCTTGCGAATACGGAAGTTCTGCCGGTGAGCCAAAAACAGCGCCTGGGAGAATTTCTACAGCATTGTGACCTTGTGAAATTCGCCAAACATAATCCGACAACACAGCAGATCCAGGAAACTTTCAATCTGGTCAAAGATTTTATCGAGAAAACCAAATCCGACGAGCGAAAAATCGATGTCACAGAGATGACAAGCTCTGAAGAGGCCGTCACGATTGGGAGCGCATAAATGCAGTTATATTCACCGTGGGCGTTGATTTTGCTTTTGGTCCTGCCGGCAATGGCGTACCTGCTGCTGCGCAGAAAAGGTACGGCCGCGGTAAGATTTCCGAGCCTTGTGGATATGAAGAGCTGCCTGGTTTCGTGGCGGATCAGATTCAGGCCGCTACTGACGATTGCAAGACTTCTTTGCGTTGCGCTGCTTATCGTGGCCCTCGCGCGCCCGAGGAGAGGAACGGTCTTATCGGAAATATCCACTGAAGGAGTCGCAATCGAAGCCGTCGTCGACCACTCCGGCAGTATGCAAACCGAAATGGATTACTACGGTGATAAGCTCAACCGCCTGGAGGTTGTCAAGAAGGTATTATCCGATTTCATAGAGGGCGACAAAAAGGATTTGAAGGGCAGAAGCAGCGACCTGATAGGCCTAATCAGCTTTGCCCGGTATGCCGATACTAAATGTCCTTTGGTACACAGTCACAACGTGCTTCTTGAGTTCCTGAAGAAAACCGAGATTGTCACAATACGCAGCGAAGACGGCACGGCCATCGGCGATGCAGTCGCCTTAGGAGCGGCGAGATTGCAAAAGGCCGAAGAGGAAATCCAGCAAAGAAAGAAACAATTGGTTTCATCAGGTGAAAAGATTTCGGACGCCGGTGAAAGCAGCTTTAAGATTAAGAGCAAGGTGATGATACTGCTGACCGACGGTATAAACAATGCGGGTCAATATGATCCTCTCGAAGCAGCCGAGCTGGCTAAAAAATGGGGCATAAAAATATATACGATCGGCATAGGCTCGTCGCAGGCGTACACGACGATTCAGACGCCGCTCGGAACGTACAAGATGCCGACGGGCCAGGAACTCGATGAAGGACTGCTCAAGGCAATTGCGGAAAGGACGGGCGCATTTTACGGCAGGGCCGACGATGCGAAGGCGCTTCGCAATATTGTCGAAAAAATCGACAAGCTGGAAAAGACTGAGGTCAGGTCCGTTCAATACACCCAGTTCGCAGAGCGTTTTGGGCCATGGACGTTGACGGCGCTACTGGTATTAGCCGCCGAGATATTGGCAAGCTGCACTGTATTTCGCAAAATACCATGAGATACGAACTATAGGAAAACAGATGAATCTTGGGAATGACAAAGCGTTGTGGTTCTTATTCGCCGTACCGGCGGTTTTGCTGCCGATGTACATCTGGTGCTTCTGGCAAAAGGCCCGTGCGCTGAGAGTGCTGGCCAGCAGTGAGATGCTCAAGAAAATCAATAACGCCGTCAGCTTGAGAAAGCAGATGTTCAAAGCACTGCTGGTGCTGGCGGCATTTGTCAGCATTGTCGTGGCCCTGACCGAGCCCAAATGGAATCC
>CAZHBL010001003.1:0-1665 GCA_964530105.1 uncultured Pirellulales bacterium
TTTTTGCGGAATTGGTAGATAAGGGAGGGTAGTGTCAAGAATCTTTCGCACATTTTGTCATAAGTCTTCTCTGGTCATGGTTCATATGCCTGGCACCCCCATGGGGGTGCCGCAAATTTTATCGGGCTAACCGGCCTCGGCCAGCACTTCGTTCTGCATTTCTCTCAAGCGATTCATATTCATGTATCGTCTCGTACCCCACCTGGTCCCCGCGATATGCCTGAGTCTTGCCGCAGCCAGCATTAATGCTGAATTGCCGTCCGGGAAGCAGCCGACCACGCGAGACCTTCGGCGAATCTCACGCATGATACGCTCCAACGGGTTGTTAGTACGAATCTGTCGCCAGTGCTCGCGTGGGAAGTGGTAATAGGCCAGAGTTTCCTCGGCACCCTCACGGACTTTCTTGGCGGCCTTACGCAGCTTCATACCCTCAAGCTTCTCGGCGACTGCCCTGGCTTTCTTCGCCGCCTCTGCAAGATCCTCCTGGGCATGGATCGCTTTGAGCATTGCTGCGACTTCTTTGAGCCTGCCATGCGGAACTACTGAGAAAACGTTTCTGTAAAAGTGAACCGTACATCTCTGCCAGCGGGCGTCCGGGAAACACTCGCCGAGTGATTCGACAAGGCCGAGACATTTGTCCGAGACGACCAATTGAACGCCTTTAAGACCACGTTTCTTCAATGATCGCAGGAAGCCGCCCCAGCCGGCCTTATCCTCCTTGCCGCCCTCGACTATTCCCAGTATGTCTCGGTAGCCATTGGTCCCAACACCTATTGCAACCAACACTGAAACATTGCGAACCTCGCCGCCCCAACTGCGTTTGAGGCATATACCGTCAAGATAGATATAAGGATATTTGCCTTTAATTGGACGTTTTCGCCACTTGTCGATCCGCTGATACATCTTTTGATTCAAGTCGCTTACAGTGCCGGCGCTTACACGCATGCCCCACAGGGCCTGGGTAATATCTTCGACCCTGCGAACCGATACTCCCGCCAGGTACATCTCCATCAGAGCTTCCTCTACCGATGATTCCCGGCGTTTGTACCGCTCGATGATAGCTGTTTCAAACGTGGCCTTGCGCAACTTGGGCATCTTCAGTTCAACCTCACCGGCTTTGGTGTGCAGCTTACGCTTATAATGACCGGCTCTGCCGTCGCGTCTCGCCTCGGTTCGTTCATAACGAGAGGCTCCGCAAAGCTGGTCCGCCTCGGCGTCGAGCATATCGTTAAGAGTCTCTTCAACCGTATTGCGAACCATCTCGCCAAGGTGATCCCTTATCTGTGCCTCATCAATTTTGATAATTTTGTTCAAGTTCTCAGCCGTCTTTGTCGAATTACTGTTCTGCATGTTTGTGTCCTTTCTCTGATTCAATGGTTATCAATCGTCTTGTATACCATCGACCAGAGAAAGGACTAATTTAACGTCCCAGTATAATGTGCGAAAAATATCCTACGTTATCTGCTCAGAACGGCGTTTCCACGGCTGTCATTCAGAAACTATTGGAGCACACTTCTTCGGATCTGACCAACAAAGTATACACGAATATTGACCCTGTCTTGCGCCAAGCTGTGGATTAAATACCGGCTGGTGACTGGCTGTGATCCCATCTGTGCAAATTGGGCTGGTCTTCTTTGTAATATCCAGCATCAGATACAGTCAGGA
>CAZHBL010001004.1:0-1656 GCA_964530105.1 uncultured Pirellulales bacterium
GAATGCTATGATCCACCAAAAGTACTGACTAAACAGAATTTTTGGAATTATTGTTGAGACCATTAAGAGTCTCCGGAAGCA
This sequence comes from uncultured Pirellulales bacterium, assembly GCA_964530105.1. Taxonomy (GTDB): domain Bacteria; phylum Planctomycetota; class Phycisphaerae; order Sedimentisphaerales; family Anaerobacaceae; genus JAFGPJ01. The sequence continues at coordinate 82 of CAZHBL010001004.1, forward strand.
CTACTCCGCTTTTTCTTCGAGATATTTTTTATAGGCCAGGACGATTCCTTTGATGACGAGGTTTGGTACGTAATTGTCTATGAACTCACAGTCGCCGGCAATGACTTTTGCTCCCGAGCCGGTGATAACCGTTTGAGGCCATTTGCCGAATTCCTCAGCGTAGCGTCTGATGACTTCCTGCAATGTGCCCACGATGGAATAATACAATCCGCAATTTATGGCGTCGACCGTATTTTTTCCGTACGGAGCTTTGGGCTTGGTGATTTTGATATTCGGCAATTGGGCGGTATAGTCTCTTAATGCCTTAGCACTGATCTCGAAGCCGGGGCAAATCACGCCGCCGAGAAAGATGCCGTTCTGGTCAATCAGATCGATGGTTACAGCGGTGCCGAAATCAGCAACTACAACCGCATCTTCGGCGACTTCGTAGGCCGCTGCGGCTGAGACCACCCGGTCCGTGCCGATCTTGTGCGGCTCATCAACCCAGAGCTGCATCGGCAGGGGGATATCTTTGCCGATGATATGGATCTCTTCATCGAAATTGGTTTTTGCAATTTCCCGGATGACCTTCGTCCAGGCGGGTTTGACGCTGCTGACGACAATTACACCATTGCGTTTATTTTCTTTTGAGCTTTCGATGACCGGTATTTTCTGCCAGGCTGATTTCAGGCAACTCGTCAGTTTTGACCGGGACCCGCCCGGGATGGATTTAATAAACTCCTCCTTGTCGTCAAGGAATAGCCCAATATCAATATTCGTATTACCAATATCTACTGCTATTATATTCATGATTCTTAACTCGCGGTTAGTAGTTCATTGTTTATTTCTTCTATTTTCTACCTTATTTTTTTGCTGCTGTCAATCTTCAAGCATAATGTGCGTGGCTTCCTTTAGCTTGGTATTTTTCGTTTCTTCCCCGACAGAAATTCGCTAAGATCGTGGATAATCCGATTTTCTTTATACCCAAACAGCCGCGTGAATCGTTATATGGGTAGTGAACGTTCATTGCTCATCGGTGAGGTTTTCTTGATGATAGACAGGTTGCTTGTGACCAGGTGCAGACAGGGAAACAGGGATGCCCTGCTCCGGATCTATGAAAAGTACAGAGATAGCCTGCTGATTTTGGCGATTGCGCTGTCGCATGACGTGAATCTTGCGGAAGATGCAGTACATGATGTTTTCGTTGTTTTTGCTCAGAATATTGCGAGCTTTAGGCTCACCGGTAGTCTGAAGGCTTATCTGGCCCGATGCTTAGCTAACCGGGTCCGTGATTTGATGCGTGCCAATAGAAGTCGGGCCAAAGCTCTCAGCCCGGAGCAGGCATGTGCGGCCGAACAGGACTTGAACGAGCCGAGCCGGCTCATAGCCTGTAACGAAGAGTTGCGGCTGCTGAGCGCGGCGCTCGCCGAGCTGCCGTACGAGCAAAGAGAAGTGATCGCGATGCATATACATGGCCAAATGCGATTTCGAGTAATAGCCAAATCCATGGGAATCTCTGTCAATACAGTCAAGGGTCGATACAGGTACGGAATTCAAAAAATGCGTTCGATCTTAAATGGTGAGATATAAAAATGA
>CAZHBL010001005.1:0-1654 GCA_964530105.1 uncultured Pirellulales bacterium
TATTTATTAATGTTTTTATTAAAGGAGAACAGATATGTTTAGGCGAAGGGTAGTTTTTGGGCTGGTTGTGTGTCTTTTGGCCGTATTGATTGTGGGCCAGACGCTTTCACAGCCGGCACAGCGTGGACAGGCAGGCGGACAAAGAGGAGGCGCACCGAACTCCGGGCGTCCGCAAATGCAGGGACGGCAGTTTGATCCTGAACAGATGCAAAAAATGATGGAACAGCGGACGCAGCGGCAGGTTGGAGCCAGCGACGCGGAATGGAAAACCATAGGACCGAGCGTTATGAAAGTGTCGGACCTTAACCGGCAAATTACCAGCGGCGGTCGGGTCGGAATGTTCAGCGGACGGCGTGGCCGGCAAGGCGCCCAAGTGCAACCGACGGAATTAGACAAAGCCACAGAGCAGTTGCAGAGCCTGCTCGGTAATGAATCGGCAAAACCGGAAGATATCGAAAAGCAGCTCACCGTTTTTCGTACGGCCAGAGAAAAGGTCAAAAAGCAACTCGTTGCAGAGCAGCAGAAACTTCAAAAGCAGGTAACAGTCCGTCAGAAAGCCCAACTGGTATTGATGGGTTTGCTGGACTAAGACATTTCCGACCCTTCCAATACACTTGCAGAGAAAGTGTAAGAACAGGGGCAAATTGACGAAACCGCGGCCCGGGAATCAACGGGATGCTCGCCACATGAGGGCCTCCCGTCCGGGCCTTGTGGCTTATCGCTTAAGAGGGGGATCCCGCTATGCTTTTAGTTGCTCAGCTATTTTTTGATAAACCTGCTCGACGGTAATGCGTTTAATATCGTATTTCGGATCGAAATTATTGATTGTAATACCCCTGCCGTCCGGCTCGATTGCTATAACGCAGTGCCTTCTTCGGTAAGGTTCCAGCCTGACAGGATTCGCCCGGCCGAACATCAGAACGAGCGGTACGCCTACAGCCGCGGCAATATGTCCCGGGCCTGTATCGTTACCTACAACCAGCTTGGCACGTTTGAGCAGGGCTACGAGTTCGCTTAAAGACGTTTGCCCGGCGAGGCTTGCTATCGGGACATTGGCCTTTTCCTTCACTTTTTCAACAATTCCTGCTTCCGATGCCGAGCCGGTGGCGACGATGGACAAGCCGTACTGCGATGAAATCTTTTCGGCCAGTTGGGCAAAACGCTCGGGGGGCCAGCATTTATCCTGGTGGGCCGAACCAGGTATGAGAACTGCGTAATTGTCTTGAACGACGTGACCAACCAACAGCCTGTCGATCGAATCTTCGGCGTTTGGATTCCGTGGAAAAACAAACTCGACGCCGAAATCGGAGGCTCCGGCGGCCTTAATAATCTTCAGGTAATAATCCACCATGTGAATACATTCGATATTCTGGGGAACTTTATGCGTGTAGAAGACGGTGGCGAATTCCCTGGCATTTGCCATTCCGAAGCGTTTTTTACAGCCGGAAAGCCAGGCCAACGAAGCCGTTCGGAAAAGACCCTGAAAGTCGAATATGACGTCAAATCTGCTCCGGCGGAGTTTTCGGATAAGCGATATCAGGGCGCCGAATGCGCCGGGATGGAACCACGCCTTGCCGAGGAGCTTGCGGTCGAATGTGATAATCTCGTTCAGATGAGGATGATTTTCGATAAGTTGTGCAAATTCCGGCCGGAT
>CAZHBL010001006.1:0-1648 GCA_964530105.1 uncultured Pirellulales bacterium
CGGGCGCTGGCAAACAACGTCGCAGAGGGAAATCTCGAAATAAGAAGCTCAATCGCCACCCGGGACGAATATGAAAAACTGGCCAAATCGTTCAATCACATGCTCGATTCGCTGCAGGCGATGCAGGAAAAGTTACGTCAGGCGAATAAGCAGCTCGATGCCAAAATCGCCGAGCTTTCGGCGCGGAATATCGAGCTGTTCAAGGCCAACAAGATCAAAGGCGAATTCCTGGCAAATATCTCACACGAATTCAGAACGCCCTTGAATGCGATTTTGGGATTCGCCCAGGTCTTGAAGGACAAACCCCTTTTGTTAAAAAAGGAGAAAGCACAAAGATACGCAGAGAACATTATAACCAGCGGCAACAATCTGCTGAATATGATTAACGACCTGCTGGAACTGGCGAAAACCCAGGCTGGAAAAATGGAGCTGCATATAGGAGAAACTTCGGTGGCCGATTTACTTGAGAATCTCCTGTCTCAGTTCTCACTACTTACAAAGAAAAAGAAAATCAAAGTCAAGCTGATTGTCCAGCCGGATTTACCGCTTCTTGTCACGGATGTCGGTAAGGTCCAGCAGATACTCTATAATTTCGTGAGCAACGCGGCGAAGTTTACCCCTGCGCGTGGCAGGATTGAGATTGAAGCTCAATTCCCGTCACCGGGAGCGAAGGACACGGGACCCGAGTCGCGAATGATACGGATTGCCGTAACCGATACCGGCTGCGGGATTGCCGAGTCTGACAGGGAGAAAATATTTGAGAAATTCCGTCAGGCTGACGGCTCACTGACTCGCGAAACAGCCGGCAGCGGGCTGGGGCTTGCTATATGCACCGAATTGGCCGCGATGCTCGCAGGCAGCATTGGGATGGAAAGTCCGCCCAAGGGACGGAGTATGGGCTCTACGTTCTGGCTCGATATCCCAATTACCCTTACAAAAGAAGAAAACAAGACTACTTCAAAATAAAGTTAATCTAAAGCAGCCCATAACTGTTTTATTTCGACGATGTCGGGTTAGGAGAATATCATGTGTTGGAAATATTTATTTTTATTTCTTCTGTTTGTGGTGGTCGGTTCAGGTTTTGCAGCCGGTCTCGACCAGACTCATCCGTTTTCCATTCACGACATGCTGGTGATGGATCGGCTTTCCGACCCGCAGGTTTCGCCGGATGGCAAGTGGGTTGCTTTCGTGCTGCGCAAAACGGACCTTGAAGAAAACAAAGGACTGACCGACCTTTGGTTGGTTGGTGCCGATGGGACTGCTCTTCGCCGGTTGACATCTCACAAGGCGTCGGATTCGAATCCCCGCTGGGCGCCGGACGGCAAATCGATCTGGTTTGTATCCGCACGATCCGACACTTCACAGGTTTGGCGAATTGCGATTGACGGCGGAGAGGCCGAACAGGTGACAGAGCAGCCTCTTGATGTGGGAAATCTGATTGTCGCTCCTGATGGCCGGCACATCGCTTTTACGATGGAAGTCTTCCCGGACTGCAACACGCCGGGCGAAACAAAAGACAGGCTCGATGAAATCGAGAAAAGAAAAGCGAGCGGACGAATCTATGAGAGCATCTTTGTCCGGCACTGGGACACCTGGAAGGATGGCCGGCGTTCGCATTTGTTCGTGATGCCCGCTGCGGGGGGCAAGG
>CAZHBL010001007.1:0-1648 GCA_964530105.1 uncultured Pirellulales bacterium
TAAGTATCGGGCATCTCAGCGGTTTCTCCGCCGATCAGTGCACAGTCAGCTTGTCGACAGCCGGCCGCGACACCTTTTACAAGCTCGGCGACAATTCCCGGGGCAAGCTTGTGAACCGCCAAATAGTCCAGGAAGAACAACGGCTCGGCCCCCTGTACGAGCATGTCATTGACGCTCATCGCAACCAGATCGATGCCGACGGTATCGAATTTTTTTATCATACCTGATAATTGAACTTTGCTGCCCACGCCGTCGGTGCAGGCTACCAGGACCGGATTCTTGTAATTTCTCTTGAATAGTCTCTCATCGTAGTCCAGCCGAAACATCCCCGCGAAGGCATTATGTGATTCTATAACTCGAGGCCCGAATGTGCTGGTAACCGCCGATTGAATCCGCTGAACCATCTCGTCGTTTGCGTCAATATTCACTCCGGATTCTGCGTAGCTGATATATTTGCTCATATTTAATATACATCTATTTCGTCAAACATATTCATCTGATACCGTTCCATCGTGAACTTATTGACCGCCACATCGATCGGTATCCGATATTTGCCGCTCCAGCACGCAGTACAGTAGTGGTCGGCTCCCAGCACCGCACAGGACAACATACCCTCCAGCGACATATAGCCAACGCTGTCAACTTCGAGGAACTCCCTTATCTGTTCCAGATCTCGATTGTTTGCCAGCAGCTCTTCTTTAGTCGGGAAATCTACGCCGTAGAAGCACGGGAACCTGATCGGTGGGCAGCTTACCCGCATGTGGATTTCCTTAGCTCCGGCCAGCCGCAACGCCCTGATCTTGCCACGCGTAGTCGTGCCGCGAACTATCGAATCGTCCACTACAACGATACGTTTGCCGGCGACAACTTCATTGATCACCGACAGCTTGAGCTTGACTTCAAGCTCTCTGAGCTTCTGGTCCGGCGAGATAAAAGTCCGTCCCACGTAGTGACTTCTGACAAGGCCCATATCGAATGGTATCCCGCTCTGTTCTGCGTATCCTATCGCCGCCGAGGTGCCGGAGTCCGGTACTGGAATAACCACATCGGCATCAACGGGGTGTTCTGCGGCAAGCTGTCCACCGAGCTTTTTTCTAAATCCATGGACGTTCTCGCCGAAAATTGTGCTGTTCTGCTTGGCAAAATAAACATGCTCGAAGATGCAGTGAGCCGGTGTAACCGTTCCCGGCGTAACAAAAAACCTGCTGGAGATGCCCTTTTCATCCAGCCGGACTATCTCACCCGGCTCGATTTCACGGAGGAACTTTGCTCCGATGGCATCCAAGGCACATGTTTCGCTCGCAACGACATAAGCGCCATGCTGTCCCTTATGCTCGGCAGGAATTTTCCCGATGCATAGAGGTCTTATCCCGAACGGGTCCCTGGTCGCCTCTATACGGTCGGCAAAAAGAAACAGCAAACTGTACGCCCCTTGCAAGTGATTCAGCACGTGTGACAAAGGATCGGGATGACTCACGTGTGTCGGCTTGGCCAGCAGGTGCGTAATGATCTCGGTATCGGCAGTTGATTTAAAGATACTGCCGTACGCCTCGTATTCGTCCCGCAGCCTTGCGGCGTTAATCAGGTTGCCGTTATGAGCCACCGCCACCTGACCCTGGGAATACTCGGCCATAAGCGGCTGGCAGTT
>CAZHBL010001008.1:0-1641 GCA_964530105.1 uncultured Pirellulales bacterium
CTTAAAACCTTGATATTGCTGATCTTTTTAGACGTCTTGTTCTGGGGTATCGTATCGGTAACTACCACACTGTCAATCGGCGCCTTTGCCAGCCGATCCAACGCCTGTGGCGCAAAAACTCCATGCGTGGCACCTATATACACTTTCTCTGCTCCACGCTCCTTAACCAGAGCGGCGGCACCGCAAACAGTCCCGGCTGTAGCAATAATATCGTCGCACATCAGAATGTTTCTGCCGCGAACCTCGCCGATGATTTCCTGAGCTTCCACCTTGCTGCCGCTCAGGCGTCTTTTGTGTACAATCGCCAGGTCTCCGCCGAGATGTGCCGCGTATCGGGACGCAGTCTTCATATTACCGACGTCCGGCGAGACGACTGTCAGTTTATCGATCTTCAAATCCCGGAAATATTTGCCCAAAACCAGCTCGCCGGCCAGGTGGTCAACCGGTATATCGAAAAATCCCTGGAGTTGGTGTGCGTGCAGATCGATCGCCAGGACCCTGGAGGCTCCGGCGGTGGTAATCATATTTGCCACCAGTTTTGCCGTGATTGGCACTCGCCCCTCGTCTTTTCTGTCCTGCCGGGCATAGCCGAAGTATGGAATAACCGCAGTTATCCGGCTGGCACTGGCCCTTCGCAGACAATCCAAAAAGATTAAAAGCTCGACCAGGTGCTCGTCGACAGGCTCACATGTCGACTGCACGACATAGCAATCTCGACCGCGAACATCATCTTCCACCCTTACGGCCTTTTCGCCGTCCGGAAAACGCTCGATCTCCGCACCGCCCAGCGGAATCCCCAGATACTTGCAAACGTCGCTGGCTAATGACGGATTGCTGCTACCGGAAAATATCTTCAAATTGTCATTAAGAAACATCTATCCTGGCCTTTCCGTTCAATTTGTCCCCGCTTCCTTGCGAAACCACTGTTCCGGCACTTACGTTCGAGCCGTCTTTAAGCTCGAGGGGCGCTATCAATACGGTGCCGGAACCGATATAGCAGTTATTACCTATGTTTGTCAGGTTCACTTTTTCGCCGTCGAAATTTGCCGTGATCGAGCTGGCCCCGAAATTCACATTTTTTCCTACCATCGCGTCACCGATATAGCTGTGGTGGCGGGCTCGAACACCATCGTCCAAAGTCGAGTTCTTCACTTCGGTATAAACGCCCAATACGACATCGTTTTTCAGGACCGTGCCGTGCCTTAAAAAGGCGAACGGCCCGATCCGGCAGCCCTGACCGATTTTGACTTGACCGTGAATATATGTGAACGGCTCAATCACGGTGTCCTGTCCGATTTGCGCCCTTGCGTCGATCCATGTATTGTCGGGATCGACTATTGTCACGCCGTCTTCCATCAAATGCCGTTGAATTCTCCGCTGCATAATTTTACTGGCAGCGCTGAGCTGTGCCCTGCTGTTGATGCCTATAGCCTCATCGGGCGGAACAGCCGTTATGGCCTCGACCTTGTGACCTGTCGCAATTATGCCGGAGACAGCGTCGGTCAGATAATACTCTTTTTTGACGTTTTCAGGCTTCACTCTCTCTATTGCTTCGAAGAGAATCTGATTGTTGAACAGATAATTACTCGGATTGATTTCTTTGATTTTCAACTGTTCCGGGGTGCAGTCGCTGTCTTCGAC
>CAZHBL010001009.1:0-1637 GCA_964530105.1 uncultured Pirellulales bacterium
GGGCTTAAGCTTGATTTTCTTATCTACGATATGTAAAATACGTCGTTTGCTCGATTTGCGTAAAACGACGTATGTTTCGAGCAAAACGATTGACTACTTTTGAACGATAAGAGAATCGATGCGCAAATCGGTCAAATATCTCATTGTCGGTATCTGCGCAACAGCCATCGTTGTTGCGATAGTCTTACTAAGCACGTCTGATGAACGCCCGCTCCGGTCAGAAGACATATTAGCAAATTATCAACAAGACGCCGAATATAGCAGATTGACAATCAACTACCCGCTGGATGAGACACTTTTCCCCCCGGAAATCGTGCCCCCCACGTTTCGCTGGAATGATAATTCCAGCTCCGACATGTGGCTTGTAAATATCGACTTCAAAGACGACGAAGGCGACATGAATGTCCTAACGAACGAATCCAAGTGGATTCCTGAGCAGGGACAATGGGAAAATATAAAGAAGCGGTCCCTGGAGAAGGATGCCCGCGTGACTATTTTGGGCATCAATCGGCAGTCACCGGCGAAAATCATCTCGGCTGGTCACATCAGCATCAAAACATCCAAAGATGAGGTCGGTGCACCGATATTCTACCGGGAAGTGAACCTGCCGTTTGTCGACGCCGTCAAGGACCCCTCACTTATTCGATGGCGTTTCGGTGATATCTCCTCGCCACAGCAGCCTCCGGTTGTCCTGCAGAATTTGCCGGTCTGCGGAAACTGTCACTCTTTTTCTGAGCACGGTGATATCCTTGCTATGGACGTGGACTATGCAAACAGCAAAGGTTCATACGTCATAACACGCACGGCAGAAGAAATGACCCTCGCAACGAGCGATATCATTACGTGGAACGACTACAAAAAAGAAGATGGTGAACAAACATTCGGCCTGCTCTCCCAGGTCTCACCGGACGGCAGGTTTGTGGTCAGCACGGTTAAGGACAAGTCCGTCTTCGTTCCTATGCCGCCCCTGGCCTTCTCTCAGCTTTTCTTCCCCGTCAAAGGCATACTTTGCACATACGACAGGCAGACCCGTACATTTGAGTCACTACCCGGCGCCGATGACCCGCAATACGTCCAGAGCAACCCGGCGTGGAGCCCCGACGGCAAGTATATTGTTTTTGCAAGAGCAAAAGCGTATGATCTCAAGGACACCGAAGGCAAAGGCAAAGTGCTTCTAACCAGGGAAGAATGCAGGGAATTCACCGAGGAGGGAAAGCTATTTTTATTCGACTTATACAGAATGCCGTTCAATGAAGGAAAGGGAGGCAAGCCGGAGCCTATCGAGGGAGCCTCCAACAACGGCATGAGCAACTTCTTCGCGAAATACTCGCCCGACGGCAAGTGGATCGTGTTCTGCAAAGCCAAAAGCTATATGCTGCTTCAGCCCGACAGCGAACTTTACATCATACCGGCCGAGGGAGGTAAGGCCAAAAAATTGCGCGCCAATACAAGGCGCATGAACTCATGGCACAGCTTCTCGCCTAACGGCAAGTGGCTCGTGTTTTCATCAAAAGCCTATTCGGATTATACGCAGCTCTGCCTGACCCACATTGACGAGCAGGGAAACAGTACCCCAGGTATTCTGCTGGAACACTTCACCGATCCGGACAGGGCCGCGAATATCCCTGAATTTGTCA
>CAZHBL010001010.1:0-1634 GCA_964530105.1 uncultured Pirellulales bacterium
GGCACTGCATCGATCTGCTGGAGATGTTCTTCGGAGAGATTGCCAGGGTCAGTTGTTTTATAAACAATAGCGTCCATGACTATAAATCCGAAGACAGTGCAACAACCATGCTGTTCTTTGAAAACGGCGCTTTGGCAACTGTTGATACCTTTTTCTGCATCCCCGATAATAGCAGTAAAAATGTGCTGGAACTCTATGGCTCGAAAGGCTCGATATTAGCTCAGGGAACTATCGGCCAAGGGTCCACTGGTAAAATGGTAGCATTTCTGGAGCAGGACGGCAAGGATTACGATGCACAACAAGCCAGGTCGGCGGCTGAAGGCATGACAATCGAACCTGAGCCGGTAAATACTTATCAGGCTGAGATCGAAGAGTTCAGCCGGGCGATTCTCGAAGACCGTGAGCCGCTCATAAGCGCCGAGTTGGGTCTGCGAAGCCGGAAGATACTGACGGCTTGCTATGAATCTGCCCGGCTGGGTAAGGTCATTGATATCGGCTGAAACTATGGACTTTACAGACATCGTTACTGAAAACACGCTGCGGGCCATTCGTTTTGAAAGGCCGGAATATATTCCAATGATCTTCTGGATAAATCCTGCCTGCTGGCATCACTATCCACATGAAGCTCTGTTTGAACTCATGGCTGAACACCCACTTCTGTTTCCCGATTTCAATTCGCAAGATATAACTTTGCCCGAGCCAGCCCCTTGGGAGCAAGCAGGCAAGCCTTATACGGACGCATGGGGCTGCGTCTGGGAGACGATTGATGACGGCATCACAGGCTCGGTGACACAGCACCCGCTGGCCGATTGGGATGCTTTGCAGAGTTTTACACCGCCGGACCCGGCTCGAACAAACGGCATGGCGGCAATCGATTGGTCCGTAATCAAAGATAAAATCCTCAAGACCGATGGAGAAGGGAAACACTGCGCTGGCAGCCTCGAGCATGGTCACGCCTTTCTGAGGCTGAGCTATATGCGAGGATACGAAAAGCTCTTGCTCGATATGGCAGATGGAGAACAAAGGCTATGGCAGTTGATCGAGATTGTCGAATCCTTCAGCGCGGAAATTGTGCAGCGCTATATTGATTGTGGTGTTGCAATGATGCGGTATCCTGAAGATTTAGGTATGCAGCTTGGGCCGTTGCTCTCGCCCGAACACTTTAGAAAGTATATCAAACCGGTTTACGAGCACTTGATGGAACCTGCCCGCGAAGCCGGCTGTATCGTGCACATGCACTCCGACGGCGATATTCGCAAGTTGGCCGATGACCTTACTTCCAGCGGTGTCGATGCTTTGAATCTGCAGGACCTCGTAAACGGTATCGACTGGATAGCAGCGAATCTCAAAGGCCGGATCTGCATCGATCTGGACATTGACCGGCAGCAAATCACCCGCTTCGGAAGCCCGGAGCAAATTGACGACCTGATTCGCACCGAAGTTCAGATGCTCGGAAGCCCTGAAGGGGGCCTGATGATGATTTATGGGCTTTATCCGTGCGTCCCTCTTGAAAACGTCAAGGCGGTTGCGGATGCGATGGAACGATATGCCACTTTTTATTCTTAGCATTTTGTTTTATGATAAGACTTCCGCAAAATGAGTGATTTTTGACAGAGGTCAGAGTTGATAAGCAA
>CAZHBL010001011.1:0-1631 GCA_964530105.1 uncultured Pirellulales bacterium
AAACAACCTGCCCGACAGCCGGTTGGGCGACGACCGAGCCCAGGTTGCTATCGAGCACTCTGACATCCTGAGCAACTATCCTGATACAAAATTGAGCTACGAAACCTGAGCAGGCCAGAGCAAGAATTGCATTCACATATTTCCCCGGCCCCAATTTAGATTTTTCCTGTGTCTGCTTGAGGTTTTTGCTCGAACAGATTTTCCGTCCTAACAGCACGCCGGCAAAACCGGCAGCAACAACAACCAGCCAGAAAAACGGTTCCAATCTAAGCGACGCAGTAAGTGCCTGGCGCTGTGCGGCAGTTGGATTAAGCTGCATCAGACCGGCCATGCTGCCGGAGCGTACGGCCCAGATTGCCAGGCCGGACGGGACCGCCAGAATTCCGATTTCTCGCCCGAAAGGCCAGGAAACAAAATAGCCGATGAAGCCGGAGATAAACGCTAAACCCACCAATACCACTGCGCCTCTGGAACCCATAGCTGCAACTTCGCTGAATGGTTCTGCGAACGGCCATGCTAAAATACCTATCAACAGCACGCCGATGGCTGCAGCGGCGGCGATTCTCAACTTCATTGGCCAGGATAATTCCATATTTTAACTTCCTTAATTTTAAAGATGATAAAGTACCATCAAAACTAAAGCAGGTCAATAGCATATTCATTGTGTCTCTATCTTATTCGGCATTTCGCAGACCGGGATTAATTTTTGGTCTTGACTGCCCGACATTTTTCATCAACAATCAAACGCGGCAATAAATACCCGCCAAAGAGTGTTGAGATATCGTCAAACAAGACGATAGAAAGAGAAGGGATAAGAGTACCTGAGCTTGGGATTCTGACCGACGATACCATGGAAACGGTATGACCTCGCGTGAAAGACGGGGCTAAATATTATTAGGATTATTACGAGCGAGGTGAACTTTGAGACAGTCAGATATTGAAACGGAAATTACAAGTCGCATTGTTTTCCCAAAGGTGCCGCAGACGGCCCCGGATATACACAAAAAAAGAGCTGTGGGAGATAGCGACAGGATGTCGGATTTAGCGGGCGTAAGATTTCACTTTATCGGTGCCGGCGGCGTCGGAATGAGCGGGCTGGCGCAGCTTCTGATTAAGAACAAAGCGGTCGTAACCGGTTCGGACCAAATGCCAAGCGAGGTAGTGGACAATCTTCGCCGGATAGGGGCCGATATAAAAATCGGCCATAAAAGCGAGAATTTCAGCCTGGAAACCGACGCGGTTGTTATCTCGGCGGCGATAAAAGAAGATAATCCCGAATTGCAGCAGGCGCGAGCCAGGGGCTGCAAGATCTATAAATACGCCGATATGCTGGGAGAGCTAATGAACCGCTATGAGGGCATAGCAATCAGCGGCACTCACGGCAAGAGCACAACAAGCGGATGGCTAATCCATCTGCTTAAACAAGCCGGCATCGATACGAACTTTATTATAGGAGCCAAAATCGGCCAACTGGGCACATCTTCCGGCACCGCTGACAGCAAGTACTTCGTGGCCGAGGCCTGTGAATACGACAGGAGCTTCCTGAACCTGAAGCCTAAAATCGCCTGCATACTCAATGTCGAGCAGGACCACCTGGATTACTACAAGGATGAAGATGAGATAGTCGAGGC
>CAZHBL010001012.1:0-1631 GCA_964530105.1 uncultured Pirellulales bacterium
GCAGCAATTTCTGCTCTGAGATCATGGTTTCTGCCGATGGCCGGTTTCTCTATGCCGGCAACCGTCTGCACGACAGCATTGCGATCTTTTCCGTCGGCGCCACCGGTGTCCTGACCTACGTCACAGAGGAATGGACGCATGGGAATTATCCGCGCAGCTTCAATTTCGACCCAACCGGCCGGTTTCTTTACGCCTGCAATCAGCGTAGCGACAACCTCGCCGTCTTCCGCGTTAATCGCAGGACGGGCGGCCTAACCTTCACCGGTCATTATGTACCTGTCGGCAATCCGTCGAGCATAGTTTTCCTCGATCTCGCAAAGACGGATTAAATTATTGCATATCCCGCTATCATGTCAAAAAGTTTAACCGCAGATTTACTCCGTGAGATAACGGTTTTACCCCCTGAGGGACAAGCTATCTCATGGGATTGGCATCAACTTTGATTTCCCTGGTAGTGGATGACAAATGAATTGTGATTTGATAGTATGGCCTTGATATATTGCTACAGGAAGCTGCCTATGAACGTTGACGAAAAAGTTATTCGCGAGGAAATGGTGGTCATCTGCCGACGGCTGTATGACAAGGACATTGTGCCGGCCAACGGCGGCAACGTGAGCGTGCGTCTGGAGTCGGGCGAGGTGCTGGTCTCGCCGACAGGCCAGGCCCTTGCCGATGCGACGCCGGAATGGTTCATCAAGGTGGACCTGCACGGCAATAAACTGGCGGGCGATCTGGAACCATCATGCGAAACGCCGACGCATACGTTCATTTATCGCAATCGGCCGGACGTGTGCGGCATCATCCATGGACACCCCCCTTTCGCGACGGGGATGGCCCTGGCCGGGGAGCGTTTCGGCCCGCCGAGCCATCCGGAGGCCTTCGTCTATGTCGGCGAAGTGGCATGGATCGACTACGCCACGCCGGCCGAACTGGCTGAACGTCTTGCTGAGTGTGTTCAAAAGCACGATGCATATCTCCTGGGCAATCACGGGGCTATGACCCTGGGCGCATCACTGAAACAGGCCCATTTCTGTATGGAATCCCTTGAAATGCACGCTCGGGCGCTCACGCTGGCAAATATCTGGGGAGGCGCCAAACCCTTGCCGCAGAAAGCCATAAAGCAGCTTGAGGACCTGCGCCGTAATTTGAAGAGCAGATAGCTGCCGTTTGGAGCACGCAGTACGCACTATGAATAATGGACGCCGTCTCACGGACATTTTTTCAGAACATGCCAGAGATTTCGTGATATGGCTCGTAGAATATATAACAAGGAATATGTAACAAATAGAAAACAGAAGCCAGAATTCAGGAGAAAAAAGTAAAAAGACAAAAATCTTTTATAAACCAAAGAATCCATGTTCACCCTGTGAGATGGACAAAGACGTTATCTCACGGGGTAAATCGGCGTAAATTTGTGTCTAAAAGAACACGATTTGAAAAACAAAGCCAATCCGTCAGGAACGAATTGCCGGACAGGTTTAATGGAGGCCTTTGGACGGGAATCCTTAACAAGACGAATTGGTGCGGAATGACAACTCCCAAAGTACCATTGACAGAAACCTTTTAATTTCAAAGGTTTGTGAAATGGGCGGTATTGGACTTGAACCAACGACCTCCTGCGTGTCGAGCAG
>CAZHBL010001013.1:0-1629 GCA_964530105.1 uncultured Pirellulales bacterium
AACGACTTACTCCATTGGAGGTAAATATGGCAGAAGAATATTCGGTTACGGCAAAGGTTTATCCGACCGCCGAGCATGACAAGTTCAGCATTCTCGATATGCTGGAATACTTCGAAAAGCACGGCGCGTTAAGGGTCTCGGACCTTCATATAAAGATCGGCGCGCCGCCGGCCTATCGCATCGACGGGAACCTGGTGAAACTCAAGGGCCCGAATGTTACGGCCGATATGGCAAAGCAGCTTCTTTATCCGCTTTTGAGCGACCTAAATCTGTCCAAACTCCGCAACCAGTACAGCGTGGACTGTTCCTACCGGCTTGGCACGCTGCAGTTCCGAATCAACATCTTTATGGAAAACGACGGCCTTGCCGGGGCAATCCGCGCTCTGTCGATGGACATTCCGAGAGTAGAGGAAATTGGTTTTCCTAATAACGTTTGGGAAGATATCATCCATCGCAAACACGGTCTGGTTCTTATGACCGGAATCACGGGAGCAGGCAAATCCACAACCATTGCCTCGTTGATCGATCGAATCTGTGAAAAAAGTGCCTGCCGGATTATGAGCGTGGAAGACCCTATCGAGTACCTCTTTCCGCAGAAATTCTCGATGATCTCACAGCGTGAGGTCGGCAGGGACGTCAAATCCTTTCATCAGGGACTCAGAGAGATGCTTCGGCAGGACCCCGACGTCATCTTTGTCGGCGAGATGCGCGATACCGAGACGATTGCAATGACGCTGATGGCCGCCGAGACCGGGCATCTTGTCTTCTCCACACTGCACACGCGCGATGCGACCGGAACGATCACGCGGATCCTGGACTATTTCGAGGCAGGCAGGCAGGCAGAGGTGCGAAACCAGCTCTCGCTCGGACTGGCATATATCATAAGCCAGAAACTCGTGCCCAAAAAAGATGGGAGCGGTAGAATCGTCGCTATGGAGATACTCAATAACAACTACGCCTGCGCGAACCTGATACGAACCGGCAAAGTCGAGCAAATGTACTCGCAGTTGCAGACGAAGACACGGGAAAAGCCGGACGAAAAAATGATTACGTTGGAAAAACACCTGGCTCTGCTCGTCAAGGATGACAAGATCGATCTGTTAGAAGCGAAAAAATGGGCCAACAATATTAAAAGCTTTACGGACGCCATGCAGCAGTTCTAAGCCGGGCGGCGCGACACGGGCGGCGCGAAATACAGTTAATGACAAAAGCAATGCCGTAAAATGACAATCCGATTTAACTGCCCCAGTTGCAATGAGCTGATTGCATTTGCCGACAAGCACAGCGGAAAACGGGCACACTGTGCAAACTGCGGCCAGCGATTTATCATCCCTTCTCCAAACAAAGAAAAACCGAAAAAGATTAAGTCTCCGAAAGAAATTGCCGAGCCTTTGCCGGGCTTTTACCGAGCGGTGTTTGTTGACAGTTGGCGGCTTTTTACAAAAGAGGAAAACATCACCGGCATAGTATTCATTGCTGTGGCGGTTTGCCTGAAGTTTTTCACGGCCGGCATGAATTACACCTTAACGATACCGGGGCGTTCGGCTACTTTCGACTTTCCGTTACCCTTTGGGTGGATTCTGCATGTATCGGTATGGGGATTTCTGTTCTGGTATTACATGGAGATAA
>CAZHBL010001014.1:0-1629 GCA_964530105.1 uncultured Pirellulales bacterium
CGTGTGGCCTTCATAAAAATGGGTCATCCAGATGCGAGTCCAGTTCTCCCCCGCGGCGTGCATAGAGGCAAAATGCTGCTCCCACCAGGCTATGGCCTCAGCCCCGTACACGTCCTGGTCCCAGGCTACGTTATGCCCGATCGGCAAATAGACAGAGCCGTCATCGTAGCGCAGGCAATATGGATCGCGCTGGTCTACTCGAATGATGCCTTTTCGTTCACTTGGGACGCAGTTGAAACTCGCTTGTGGATCGACGGAGGTCGTCCCATTTTTATCATTTATGGTAATCTGTGAGATCGTGTACTTACCCAGTTGGGATGGCGCAAAACGAACTTTCCAGCACGGATTGCACCCATTGACATATTTCCCATTAACGATGTCATAGTCCATATAGAAGAAAGCAAACGCAATACTATTACTCGTATCGGGAGCGGTGATAGTAACTGAGATATCCACAATATCAGGATCGAAAGGATTGTCATAAACCTCCGAGAGCGTGAAAGTCAGCTCGAACTTCTCATACATGCCCACCGTGTCCGTATTCTGTGAGAGGGACGTTATCTCGGTTTGGCTTGCGGCGATGCCAGGGAGAATGCAAACCGTTCCAATTACCAAGTAAAACAAATATCTAAACATATTTATCCTCCTGATGCCGTAAGAGTCTTATGTGTCTCAGAGCCGGGCATATCATTTCCCTGAGCCGGATACAAGAGCAATCGATTATTGTTTATTATAACAAGAACAACGCGGCTATTCAAGTCATGAGCAGGGCCGGGTAGAGTTGTGTTTCATTTCCTGCTGTTACCTTACATTATCGAAGGAGTAAACAATTCGCTCGGCCAGCTTGAAAACGAGCAAACACAAAAAAACAAAAGGGGCCTATGCCAACCTATTCGGCATAGGCCCCGATGTTATTCGAATCCTGATGTAACTCCCGTCAAAGCGGGAATTTAATCAGCCTCATATCAATATGCTTATTCCGGCGGAGTATAGTCGCCTTCGTAGAATCTTACATTGTCCATCCAGAATTCACCTGCTGCAAAACCTATGTGGAATGTAGCGCTCGCCGGACTTGTGTCCGCGGCAAAAACAGGAGTTGTTACGCTGTATTCCACCCACTGGTCGGTTATTGTGATGACCTGCTCACCATAACCTTCCCACGGATCTGCCGCGTGTTCCGGCTTGAAATTGATATCCAATGTACCTTCACTGCACTTGAAAAAGGCTGAAATAGTATAATTCTTGCCTGCTTCAAAAACATATCCCGGCTGGCTAAGACCAACGTCCCAGAAGTTTGCACCAATTTCGGGAACCACAACGTGCAGACAAGAGCTGCCTTCGACCGGGTCATCTGCGACCACTTCTGCAGTTGCGCCGTCGATATTGTCGTATATGTACCACGGGTCAAGAACACCATCCTCAAAGCCGCCGTTTGTCAGCATATTCGCAGCCGGTGCGGCAGCACGTTCGAGCCTGACGTCGTCGAAGAACATCTTACCTGAACCGCCTGGGATGGTCGTATTTCCTCTGGTGCCCAGGCCGATAGCAATCCTGTCAACATTTGTCAGGTTGATGCCCTGATCGGCAATGTCCTGCAGCGGAATCACCCATTTGGTCCAGGCGTTGAGC
>CAZHBL010001015.1:0-1626 GCA_964530105.1 uncultured Pirellulales bacterium
AATTAGTTTTCCCTGTCAAGTAAATTTCGTCAAATTCCTCAGATTTTCTTGAAAATTTTTAACAAGTTGCCCGGCAGCCTTTTTATCAGGCCGGAATCGCATATATTGATGTTGCCCATATTATATTATATGCGCCCGGGTGGTCTTCTGTTTTGCCCTGTCATTTTCTGATTCGAATCGCCCAGGTCCTGCCGCATCTCGTCAGCCAGAGCCATTAGCCGATCAACCACTGCCTGGTACCGGGCCGAAACATCGTGCTGTTCACCTATATCGTTCTCCAAATCAAATAACACCGGGCCGATTTTGGCCTGCTCGTATTCGGCCGGCAAGCCGCCCGTACCGCCCGGTCGTCCGGCGAGAGTGCGGTATGAATGTGGCAGGTGCAGCTTCCACTTTCCGCTGCGAACCGCCTCAAGCGAATAGCTGAGGTAATAGAAAAACGCCTCATGCGGCGATTTGGCGCCGGGAACACCCGATATCAACGGCCGGATGTCCTTGCCGTCAATCCGGTGAGCGGGAAGTTTCGCCCCGGTCAGCTTCGCGACGGTAGGCAGGATATCCATCGTCGATGCAGGTTCGTTGCAGACGATGCCGGCTGGAATTGTGCCGGGCATACGCATGACGGTCGGCTCCCGATGACCACCGTCGAAGCTTGTGCCTTTTCCCTCCCGCAGCGGCTTTGCCGAGCCGGCGTGATCGCCATAGCTTAGCCACGGCCCATTATCAGAGCAGAATATCACCAATGTCTTTTCGTCAATGTCCAATCGCTTCAGTGTCGAAAGAATCTGCCCGACCGACCAGTCGATTTCCATCATGACGTCGCCATACAAACCTCGCTCGGATTTGCCTTTGAATTTGTCGGATACGAACAACGGAACGTGCGCCATTGAATGCGGTACATACAGGAAAAACGGCTTGTCCTTGTTTTTCTCGATGAACCTGACGGCATGTTCGGTGTACCAGGTGGTCAGTTGGGTCTGGTCGGGATTGTATTCGATTATCCTTTCACCCTCGATAAGCGGCAGGTCGGGGAAGCTCTTATCAGTCGGGTGGTACGGCCACATATCATTCGAGTATGGCAGGCCGAAGTACTCGTCGAATCCGTGCCGGGGCGGTAAAATGTTAGGATGCTGGCCCAAGTGCCATTTGCCATAGCAGGCGGTTGCATAGCCCAGAGGCTTGAGAATTTCGGCGATAGTTTGCTCCTGGTCGCTGATGCCGATTGTCGCGTTCGGCCCGATTACGTTCGGCAGGCCGACGCGCTGCGGATAGCAGCCGGTCATCAACGCCGCCCGCGACGGCGTGCACAACGAAGCAGCGGCGTAAAAATCCGTAAACTTCACTCCCTCTGCCGCCATCCGGTCGAGGTTGGGTGTCTCGTATCCCTTGGCTCCGAAGACGCCGATGTCGGCGTAGCCAACGTCATCGCAGAAAATAATAACAACATTCGGTTTGCCCGTAGACTTCCCACCCGATGCCTGCTGCAAGCGGCCCCCGCATCCCGGTATTGCCAGCGCAGCCGCTGCCACACCTGCTGCTCTTAGAAACTTACGCCTGTTCAAATTCTTGTCCATTGAAGATTCTCCTGTTTGAAGATTTCTTGTTGTCCAATTTTCTTATAGTCAG
>CAZHBL010001016.1:0-806 GCA_964530105.1 uncultured Pirellulales bacterium
GGGCAGGCAACAATCGTCAATCGTCAATTTGTCTGTCCAGCACCTCCCGCACCTTGCGTGCTATACTTTCCGGCGTAAAAGGTTTTTCGATGAAGTTCACCCCTTGTCCCAAAACCCCTTGATGGACAATAGCGTCGTCCGTGTATCCCGACATGTAAATCACTTTTACCTCCGGCTGTAGTGATTGAAGGCGTTCTGATAGCTCTCGACCACTCATCTTGGGCATCACCACATCCGTCACCAACAGGTGAATCGGGCCTTCATGTTCCTCGATAATCCTTAATGCTTGTTCACCTTCTTCCGCATCCAGGATATTGTATCCATAAGTCTGGAGAATCTTCCGCGCCAATTTTCGAAGGGAACTGTCGTCCTCCACAATCAAAACAGTCTCAGAGCCCGTTAGTTTGTCCTTTGAAATCTTTTTTTCTTCAACCGATACCGCATCTTCTCCCACACTTGGCAGGTAAACCTTAAATGTTGTGCCCCGCCCAGGTTCGCTATATGCCCAGATGTAACCATTGTTTTGTTTAACAATTCCATACACAGTGGATAAGCCCAAGCCCGTACCGCGCCCTATCCCTTTGGTGGTGAAGAAAGGCTCAAATATGTGGGATTGGATCTCTTTGTCCATACCAATACCAGTATCGCTTATAGCCATCATCACATAAGGGCCTGGCGGATTCGCCACACCATGATCTTGAAAATAGTCCTCATCCAGATCTACATTTGTTGTCCCAATGGTGATGTTTCCCCCCTTGGGCATCGCGTCCCTTGCGTTGACCACCAGGTTCATGATCACTTGCTCC
>CAZHBL010001016.1:816-1621 GCA_964530105.1 uncultured Pirellulales bacterium
AATTTTCACATTCCATAGTGCAGGATTCAGAATCGTTTCGAGAGTGATGTCCTCTCCAATCAAGCGGCGAAGCATCTTTTCTAAATCTGGTAATATTTCATTGAGATTAAGGACTATTGGCTGAGCTACCTGCTTACGACTAAATGCAAGAAGCTGGCGGGTTAAAGACGCTGCACGCTGCGCAGCCTGCTTAATTTCGTTTGTGTATTCGCGTTTTGGATCATCCTCACTAATCTCTGTCAACAGCATATCGTTATTGCCAATTATGGCAGTCAGCAAGTTGTTAAAGTCATGGGCAATGCCGCCTGCCAGGGTGCCAATGCTCTCCATTTTCTGGGACTGAATAAGCTGTTTCTGTAATTTATTTTGCTCGGTGATGTCGCGAATGTTGCACTGAATCACATTGTGGTGATTAACCTGATAGACGTTGCTCACGAACTCCACTTCGATCTGGCGACCATCGACGGTTTCCATGGGCAGGTGTTCGTAGCGAACGTATCCCTTTTGCTGCAATTCAGCGAACTTGGCCTGGTTGTCGACGATGTCCTTGAAGGGCCCCAGTTCCCATAGCTCCTTCCCGATGAATGTCTCATGCGAAAAACCCAACAGGTCAATCAAAAACGGATTTACATCGATCACCTTCCCCGTCTCGGCATCTATGATCAGAATACCATCCTTGGCTGACTCGAATAGACGGCGATAGCGCAGCTCCGAAGCAGCAATCGCTTTCTCTGCCTCTTCCCGCTTACGTTCCTCTCGGTCTCTTTGCAGTCTGGTGTTCAGTATAGGGGCGATGACGTCGCTG
>CAZHBL010001017.1:0-1619 GCA_964530105.1 uncultured Pirellulales bacterium
ACTTTTTCCGTTGTCGCAATTTCTTTCCTCTCTAACCGTTTATAAAAAACTCTGTTACAATCCTATGTCTATATAAATAAAGAACTTAACTAAGCACCAAAACAACATGGACTCAGCCCGGCATGTTAACGGACTTCAGTCAGCTTATAACTACCTTCTCAGACGCTTGAGAATGCGGTTTTCTTACAATAAAATGTTTTTTTAGTAAAATCTTACAATCCCGGCCTGCGAGAATTTATCCCTATTGAGTATTCGGTTATTCATACCTTCCAGAGTAAATTTCGCGCCTGATATTGATATAGACATCTAAAACCGCTGTATACCATTTGAAAAAAGGCGCTTTTTCACATTTTTTGGTGCAAACGTCGAAGAAATCCATGAAACCTGTGATTATAATCCTTGTTTCGGCAAGATTTAAGAAGCAAATCAGACAATCAACATTCAGAAGCTAAAAACTTTCCCGGCAACGATTTGTGGTTGACATATATGCTAATTTGATATTGCATATATCTTAAACCAAGCAGAAATCTGACTTAAGGCTTAAAATGAGCGAAGTAACACGCATTTTGACCGCAATAGAGCAGGGAGATGCTCGGGCCGCAGATGAATTGCTTCCGCTGGTCTATGAGGAATTGCGTCTTCTAGCCGCTCAGAAGATGTCGCATGAACGACCCGGCCAGACGCTCGAGGCGACCGCTTTAGTGCATGAAGCCTATATCAGGCTGGTTGGTTTTGAAGCTCGAAATTGGAGCGGTCAGACACATTTCTTCGCCGCTGCTGCCGAAGCGATGCGCCGCATTCTCATCGAGAACGCCCGGCGAAAACAACGTCTCAAACACGGTGCAGACCGTCACAAAGTCGATCTCGACGATTCGGAAATAGCTATCGAAGAATCCCCAACAGATCTGATCGCGCTTGATGAAGCGCTCACAAAGCTCGCTGAAGAAGACAGTGTAGTCGCCGATTTGGTCAAAATGCGGTACTTTGCCGGCCTAACCATTGAACAGGCCGCAGCAGTTCTGGGCGTTTCACGCCGGACCGCCGATAGATACTGGGCATACGCCCGTGCCTGGTTATACCAGGAAATCACCAAAGCAGAAAAGCCACGATTAGAGTAGAATATACTTCGTAAAAAAGAATCTTTTCAAATTCCACAATTTTCTTTGTCGCATTTTTATTACGAATATCGCTTTACATTATAGAGGCATCAGAAACGGAGAAGTTATTCGATGTGCAAAAGACCAAAAGGTATTAAAACAATCTTTTCAGAAGCTATTGATAAAGAAACGCCCGAAGAACGCTCGACATATCTGGACGAAATTTGCGGGAAAGACGCTGAACTACGAAAAAAGATTGAAAATTTGCTCAAAGCACATAACCAAGCAGGGGATTTCCTTGAGGCCCCTATCCTGGGAGGAGATGTTAGCCCGGACCTGCCTTTGGCTGAAGGCCCCGGCACGGTCATTGGCCGGTACAAGCTGCTGGAAAAGATCGGTGAAGGCGGCATGGCTGTGGTTTATATGGCCGAGCAGGAAACACCTATTCGCCGAAAAGTCGCATTGAAAATCATTAAACTGGGCATGGATACCAAATCCGTCATCGCTCGGTTCGAGGTCGAA
>CAZHBL010001018.1:0-1614 GCA_964530105.1 uncultured Pirellulales bacterium
CGTCAGGTTGTTGTAGATATAGTAGTTCGTCGAGCCGTCGTCCAGGTCGATGCCCCATGAATGTCCCCCGGCGTGCCAGAAACGGTTGTTGCGAATGATGGTCGTTTTGTAGTTGTCCAGCCGGGCGCGTTTCTTCGCAAGTTTCTGTCCCCTGCTGTCCTGAGGATCGTGATAAGGCTTTGCGTCATGGTGCGGCGTTTTCCAGTAGCGGTCGCGCCCCCAGGAATTGAATGGGCCGTGGTCGCCAGTTTCGATTACCGTATCGAAAACATCGTTGAATTCTATCACGTGCCCGCCCCAGCAGCCGTCGTTTACAGTAATGCCGGAACGCGGCACACTGAAGATGGTGCAGTGACTTACGGTGACATCCTCGGACATCGAGATAAAAACGCCGGCCGTTTGCTTGCCGACGCGGCCGATATTATAGATTAGGCAATCTTCAACCCGGCAGTCTTTCGGATAGTCCGGGCTTTTCGGGCCGGGCGTCGTGTCAAAATCCTCCTCAGGCCAGTTATTGTCGTAGCTTATGGCGCCGCTTCGGACGGCCTGGTAGCTGCCGACCGCGCATACGGCGCTTTCGCCCAGCTTGTGGAAACGCGACCCGGTGACCTGGCAGCGCCGGTTATACCCATCGAAGAACACGCCGTTGCCACCGGGTTGGTTGAAGAAGCAGTCACGAACCGAGCAATCCTCGGCGCCATTGAACCGCACGGCGGCCAACCGGCAGATCGACCAGTCGCCACGCAATAGCGGCTCGTATTTGCCGAGAAACGTTCGGGCCGTGTGGATAAACTCGATGCCTTCGAGACTGATATGCCTGACCGGCCGCTCGGATGAACCACCGAATAAAAAGAGTTCTTCCAGTCCTGCAATTTCGACGACAGCAGGTTGCATGTCCGTACCGGGCGGGGGATAGAAATACAGCACGGCTTTGTCGCGATCAAGATACCATTCGCCCGGATCATCCAGCTCCTCGAAGATGTTCTCGGCCATGACCTGGCCTTTGTGAAAATCCGCAGTGCGGTTTTGCTGCCGGCCGCCTTCGAGTTTGAGCTTGCCCTTGCCGGTATCGAAACCGGTAATCCTGTAGTGGATGCTCCCCCAGCGGTGTATATGGATCGCGTGCATAAAGCCGGTCTGGGGATTCTCCCAGTTTTTTGCACGCCGGCAAAGCTCGTCATAGGAAGTCACGCCGTCGAATACATAGGCATCGGGATCGCGATTGGGAAAGCGCGCCATCTGCCGGCGCTCGCCATTGACAAAGAGCTGGTCGAACGCATTCGAATCGATAATCGCCTTGTCTATTTTTGCCATTTGGATACCCGCTTTGTACTGCTGCCATTGAAGAGACAAGCGCCGACCGCCGCTTACTCTGACCGGTTCTTTTTCGTAGGCTCTGTAAACGACGGGGTTGTCCTGCGTTCCCGAATCTTCCGGGGTAAAAACGATGGGCTCGGCAAGGTAGTATGTCCCCCGGCGTAAATTAACCGTGACCGGCTCGGTGCCGGCGACTTTCCGAGCGGCTTTCCGAGCCTGTTGTATTGTAGCAAAAGGTCGGGCAATCGTCCCTGGATTGGCATCGCTGCCATCCGGCGAGACAAAGAACTCCGCTCC
>CAZHBL010001019.1:0-1611 GCA_964530105.1 uncultured Pirellulales bacterium
CCGCCGGCTCCGGCAACCTTAGGTATATCGGCAGTTGTCGATCGAACAAACTCAGTGGTATGGCGGTGTAACTTTCAGACGGAACCGGGATAAATATCTTTCCACATGGGCCGTATGCAGGCAGGCGTCTCGAATCTCCCCCGGCGTGAACGATTAGAATGCGCAGGCCTCTCAGGATTTTCTCCCACGCATCCGGGCCTCCGATAATGGCTCTGCGTTTGAGTTTTTGGTTGAGGACCTCCATCAGGCAGTAGAGCGTGCTGCCTCCGCTGCCGATTCGCTTTCCGCCTGGGTCGGGCACAACCATCACGTCGCGGACGCTGCTGAGAAGCCCCATATCCTGCCGGACTTTGAGCTGCGTTTCGTATGCCCGGGCCTGGGCTTCATTGGAAGCGGTAACGATCAGGTAATCCCACTGATTCAGTTTTGCTCGCATACAGATACTCATGGTCTAAAATCAATCAATTCTCGGAACGAGGTTCCTGCTTCAAACTCTTGGCAATCAGTCGCAATGTTTCATCCAGGCTTGTTTTAGGTTCCCAGCCAATTGTTTTTCTGATTCGCTCGACACTTGGTACTCACCGCATCATATCTTCTATTGGCTTTCCATAGGCGACCTCATAGGGCACAAACTCCTTTTTGCTTTTGCTGCCCGTTATTTGGATAATTTTATAGGCCAGCTCTTCGATGGATATTTCTTCAGTCGTACCGATATTG
The DNA here is from genome assembly GCA_964530105.1 of uncultured Pirellulales bacterium. Taxonomy (GTDB): domain Bacteria; phylum Planctomycetota; class Phycisphaerae; order Sedimentisphaerales; family Anaerobacaceae; genus JAFGPJ01. The sequence continues at coordinate 718 of CAZHBL010001019.1, forward strand.
TATACCTGTCCTGCCGCCTGCTTGCAAGTCATCAGGCCGATGATAGCCTCGACGAGGTCGGCTACATAACAAAAACACCGCGTTTGCCTGCCTGTTCCGTATATTTGAAGTGTTTCACCCTTTAGCGCCGTTTGAACGAATCGCGGCACGACCATCCCATATTGACCCGTCTGCCTCGGCCCGATAAAACCTGCTCCGCCTGTAACTAATGCTCTCATGTAAGCCTCTTGGAATAAGTTTCTATATGCAAAGAATAATGATCAGTGAATAATAATCAATACCAAAGATCTGCCTGCACCTGAGTCAATCTGCTTGGACTCCGTCCCCGTCGGCTGCGCAAAAAAGCAAATGCAGCCTCGCTGTTAAATCCAAATTTTCTGTGGAAAATATTTCTTGGCAGTCGAACCAGTATCAATCAGACAGTAAGCCGGCGAATTCTGCTATCCAACCAGTCCCGGCCGACCGAACGTTAGACTATACCATAAGTATCGGCAAATAAAGAACATAGCTTTAACAAAGACGGTAACTTCAATCAGCCACAGACCTTGTAGAAGGAGCCATCGCGGGATTGCCGGCGGTTGGCCTTGTGTTAGGAGACGACACGTCATTAAGGTCCTATATATTCTCCGTTTCCAGGCTGATGGCACTGGTCGCAAGGCGTGTGGTTCTCAGTCCAGTGCGTTGATTTCTCGATGGCATGAGCCGGCCTGTGACGTTCCGGAGGCGTTTTTCCCGTCGCTTCAGCCCTCATACGAGCAATATGTCTTGTCGGTTTCCCAGACGGTTACGCGGTGAAGTCTTGCTTGACCGAATTTGCCGGCAAGTTGATTCCATGCGAAGCCGGCGATATTTTCGACGGTGGGATTCGTTTTACCGAACTGGTCAACATCCGCA
>CAZHBL010001020.1:0-1611 GCA_964530105.1 uncultured Pirellulales bacterium
GCCGGTTCGAAGCGGGCTGGAGTTCGCGTTCCATCACACCGCCGATAGGCACTCCTCTGGCTGGATTCGGAGACCGCAGGGGCAAACCATCGACCGGCGTGCACGATGAAATCTTTGTCAAAGCGCTGGCGGTCAGCGACGGCAAAGATAAGGCCGTGATTGTCGGCGCCGACATGTTAATCGTCCCCGAGAACGTGGCCGAGCTGGTTCGGCTTCGTGTCTCTCAGCAAACAACGCTCACGGCAAATGATATCCTTTTCAATGCCAGCCACAATCATTCAGGCCCCGGTGCTTTTGCCCCCGGACTTGCTTCGAAGGCTTTCGGTGGAGCATATGATCCTAACATTCCGTATTTTCTGGCTGGTGCTTTTACAGAAGCGATAGTTAAGGCATACCGGTCGATAGAGCCGGCTAAATTGATGCATGGTAGTGTGGATGCCCCGGAGTATATCAGAAATCGCACCCGCAAAGATGGCACGGTTGACAGTGCACTTAGCTATATGCTTGTCGAGCAAAAAGATGGTGATCGCTGTTTTCTGGTAAGTTACTCTGCACACCCAACAATTCTCGGCGCAGACAACATGCAGTTTACAGGCGAATATCCCGGTTTCCTTATGCGCCGTATTACGGAACAGACCGGTGCCGAGGCGATTTATCTCGGTGGAGCTGTCGGCAGCATGAGTCCCCGGCCCCCTGGAGCAGGAGATCCCTTTGATCGCTGCCGGGCCATGGGTACGGCGTTGGCGGACAAGGTGCTCCGGGCAGTTGCAAATACGACACTGTTTAAGGAGGAGGTGGATGTTGCATCCATTGGAATTCCTATTCGACTGCCGCCATTTCAACTACGTCTCAGTGAAAACTGGCGCATATCGAAATTCTTGTTTCCCATTCTTGGTATTGATGCTGACGGCTGGATGCATGCCGTGCGAATCGGAGATATCGCATTGGTGGGCACGCCGGCCGACTTCTGTGGAGAAATCAGCGTGGATCTGAAGTCCCGGACGCAGAACCGCATTAGCAATCTCTGGGTGCTGAGCTTCAATGGCGACTACGCCGGATACATTTCGCCTGACAGGTACTACTACGACAAAGATGAGAAAGGTGGTTACGGGTACGAAAGAGGCGTCATGTCGTGGATCGGACCTGACCAGGAAGCTTTCACTGTATCACTTATTATGCACATGATTGATACGCTATTCCCTGAATCCCAAAGGAACCTGTGAATTTCAGTCTCTGATGGACAATCCGGATAACTTCTTCAATCGGATTAAAAAATAATGCCGGTTATGTCTATTATGCTGTGAACTGCAGGATTTGTGTGATATTTGAAATATTGGAGAATTGCCGGCTGATTAGTAAAATTCCTTTAATTCGCGAGGGGATTTGTCTTGACTTAACACGGTTAATGTTTTATAAAGTAAAGTTAGTGACCGGGATGCCGGCATGCTTTATTAGCTCTTTTGAAGGAAGGAGGTGGCAATAAATGCTCCGCTAAGGCGTATCAGAAAGCGTAATGAAGGCGGAAACCGTCTATTAATCTTTTTTAGATCAAATCTCTAAGACTTCCGCAAAATGAGTGATTTTTGACAGAGGTCAGAGTTGATAAGCAAG
>CAZHBL010001021.1:0-1609 GCA_964530105.1 uncultured Pirellulales bacterium
CACCCTGCGGGCCGTAAACCATGTTCATTGCAAATTCGACGGGATACTCAATCTCTCGTTGTTTGTATTTGGCCCCGGTTACCTCGCTGATTTTCTGACGGATTTGTTTGGCACTAAGGTCTGCCAGCTCGCTGATCTCCAGCTTTATATCGAATTTGGCCCGGGCCCATTCGGTGAATCGGCGGAGCGAGAAATCTTCTTTGAGAAATTCGATGAGCGGCGAACAGTCCTTCTTTTCGATTTGCTCGCCGGCGGCGGCAGTTAACTGCGACTGGATATCGTCCGGCGACTGGTTCTTGATTTTGCCGGGGCTAAGATTAACATGGAAGGCGCTCATGGCCCATTTGCACAGGCCCGTAATGTCCCAGCTTTGAGTATCGTTGTAGTCCTCTAAATATTCCCCCATGGAAAGGGATATATTGTTGGCGGCGTCATCTTTGGCCTTTTGTTTTATTGTTCCTTCAATTTCCTCCACTTTGGTGTCGATTATATCCGAGGGCTTCAGGTCGACGCCGAAATTGGTTCTTGACCATTCGATGATGCATTTGATGGAGTAGTCGTCTCGGAGTATTGTGCTGCAACTTTTTTCAATGGCAGAGTCGATCATCTCTGCGATGACATTTTTGAGTTTTTTGCCGGCTAAAATCTGGCGCCTTCGCGAATAGAAGATTTTTCGCTGGTAGTCCATAACCTCGTCATATTCGAGCAGGCTTTTTCGTACGTCGAAGTTTTTCTCTTCGACCTTCTTTTGCGCCTTTTCGATGCCCTTGCTTATCCGCTTATGGTAGATTGGCTGTCCCTCCTCCCAGCCGATCCAGGAAAGCGCCTTGACGGTCCATTCGGGAGCAAAGATACTCATCAGGTCATCGTCGAAGCTCAGGAAGAACTGGCTGGAGCCGGCGTCACCTTGCCTGCCCGACCGGCCGCGAAGCTGATTGTCGATTCGTCTTGCCTCATGTCGTTCGGTGCCGAGTATGTGCAATCCGCCTATATCGGCGACGCCGGGGCCGAGCTTGATGTCGGTGCCTCGACCAGCCATGTTCGTGGCGATGGTTACATTGCCGCGCATTCGGCCGTCCCGGCCTTTGTGCTGCTGGCCGGCCTTGGCTACGATGACGGCCTCTCTTGCGTGCTGTTTCGCGTTGAGAACCTCATGATCGAGACCATATCTTTTTTGAAGGGCTTCTGAAAGCGCTTCGCTCTTTTCGATACTTATGGTACCGATAAGAAGCGGTTTGCCCGCCAGACTGATTTCGTTTATCTCTTCCACTATCGCATTAAACTTTTCTCGCATCGATTTATATATCGCATCCTCCCGGTCGTCCCTGATGCAGGGCTCATTGGTCGGTATTACAATAACTTCGAGCTTGTAGATATTCATGAACTCTTCGCTCTCAGTAGCGGCGGTGCCGGTCATTCCCGCTATCTGGTCGTAGAGTTTGAAGAAGTTCTGCAGCGTGATAGTCGCGAGTGTCTGGCTCTCTTCCTTTACCGTGACGGCTTCCTTTGCCTCGACCGCCTGATGCAACCCGTCGGACCATTGCCTGCCGTGCATCAATCGGCCGGTAAACTCGTCGACGATAATGACCTTGCCCTCCATGACGACGTA
>CAZHBL010001022.1:0-1592 GCA_964530105.1 uncultured Pirellulales bacterium
ATGCGATGGGACAACAGCGCCTGGGCCTTGCTGCAGTACGTTGATTTTGTAAGAGAGGAAAAGGAAATTGTGACCGGCAGAGGAGTAAAATTCACGAGGATAAAACCTTCGCCGCTGCAACTGCAAAAACAGCGACATCCGAATGAGGCAGTAATATCGCCGCCCGACAATAGCCAATCTCAAGTTCAGGCCCAGGTTCGGCAAGGATAAAAGGGGCCGATAGGATGGGCAAGTTCTCCTGCCCATGCGGTTTGGTTCAGTTCGCATCATTCAGCACGGGCAAACAAGTTGCCCATCCTACGTTTGCGTTGAAAGGAGTCATAGTCATGACAATCGTACAGCGTCTGATTTTTTCTTCGATATTGGCGGCGGCTTTCTTCGCAGGCTGTGAAACTACACCTGATATTCAATACGAGCGGGAGCCTGTGGCACAACTGGAGGCTATGCGGATTGGGGGTGTTGAGCTGGACTACGCCACACTGCTTTTCGACGTTGAGATTGACAATCCTTATCCGGTTAGCCTGCCCCTGCAGCGTTTACGCTATGCCCTTGCCTGCGACGGCCATACTTTTCTTACGGCAACCGTTTTTGATAACGTCACGGTACCTGCGAAAACAAAGAAGGTGCTGACCCTGTCGGACGAAGTCACTTATGTGCGTCTGCTTAGAGCCCTCAGGGGCGAGCCCGGTTCGACAATACCAATTAAGGCCGAATTAACATTGTCGCTGGATACACCGAGGTTGGGATGGATTAATTTGCATGCGGAAAAAGAAGGTAACATTGCCCTGCCGGAGTCTCCGGATATAAACGTCGAAGGCATAACGTATAATGTTGTGGATGTGATATATGTTCCGACACCTCAGGATGTTGTGGACAAAATGCTGGAACTGGCTGAAGTCAGGAAGGATGATTTGCTGTACGACCTTGGCTGCGGGGACGGCCGGATCGTTGTAACGGCCGCAAGCAGGTACGGGTGCAGGGCAGAAGGCTTCGATATAGACCCCCGGCGAGTTGAAGAGTCGCTGGAAAATGTTCAAAAGAATAATGTCGGGCATTTGGTTGGAATCGAGCAGAAGGACATCTTTACACTCGACCTGAGCAAGGCGGATGTCATTACTCTATTCCTGCTTTCGAGGCTGAACGTCAAGCTTATCCCTCAGTTGGAGAAGCTCAAGCCCGGCTCCAGAATCGTCTCTCACAACTTTGCAATGGAAGGAGTTAAGCCGGACAAGGTTGTCACCATGTTCTCCAATGAAGATCAGTTCGAGCACACCGTCTATCTCTGGACCACGCCGCTGAAAAAAGAAACGAGCGAGTAGCCGCCTGCCGGCATGAAGCAGTTCGCTTTTTAGCGAAATACGATTTGTTTCAGGCCATTCTCAAAGTTCTGCCGCATATCGCTTCGGCTATCTTGATGCCATCGACGGCAGAGGAAATTATTCCACCGGCATAGCCCGCACCTTCACCGGCAGGATAGAGGCCCTCGAAAGCAGGACTCTGGAAAGTCCGGTCCCGGATGATTCTTATCGGCGAGGAACTTCTCGATTCCACCGCGGTCATAACGGCATCGTTCGACGAGAAGCCTTTGAGCT
>CAZHBL010001023.1:0-1591 GCA_964530105.1 uncultured Pirellulales bacterium
ACCACCACATTTTGTACCGGTACGTGCCGTGATGAATCCCTTCGATTTCGCCTAACTGCAGTGTATCGATGACCATGCAGACGTACCCGTTCCGTGCGAACCATGCCGCGTGGTGCTGATAGGCCGTTTTGTTGCCGAAGCTGACGCCGTCCTTCTTCACTGATGCGTGGCCGCACACGTAAAGAATCGCCGGGGCGGGTTTTTCGAGGCCTTTGGGAATATAAAGATTGGCCGTGACGTAAAGGCCCGGGCTCGATTGAAAGTGGATATTCTCGACGGTGAACTGCTCGTGATCGAGTTTGCCGGTGACGACCGGTTTGAGGTCTGTCTTTTCGGGAAGGGGATTTAGTCCGAGCATCTCGAACAGTTGCTCTCGATAGACTTTTCGCTTTGCCTGCCAGTCATCGAGCGATTTGACATCGGTCAGGCATCGGTCGCGGAGCTTCGCCGTTTCTGCCCGGAAGTAGTCGGCGAGCATTGCGTCGGCACGGCTGGTGTCGATAGCCGGCTTATCGGCAGCGCCGCACGGAAAAGCAATACAAATCAGTAAAAGCAGGATAAAAACCAGATGCAGAATTGTTGCTGGAAAAGCTGTTTTGTAATTTGAAGTCTGAGATTTAAGCTTTGGGTTGATTCGTTTAATCATTTTGGGCCTTTCAGGATGACAGCCATTCGTGAAGGTTTTCTTTAACGAAGTCGTCATCAGTAAGATGCGGATAATCGCAGATTATTCGGTCGATGCTTTCAGCCTGACCGTCTGACAGCCTTTCGGCGGGATCGAGTGTGGTGATTTCTTTAAGAAGCCCCTGCCGCTTCAATACATACGAAATACCCGAAATGCAGCCTCGGAATTGATTTTCGGCATCGAAAATCGCTTTGTTGGCCAGCGTCAATTGGCCGGCCAACGTGAGCAGGTCATGCGGGACTGGCGTCTTGTTTTCACGAATTATCTTAACACTTTCCAGGTGTTCGGCAGCCTTTTTCGTCCAACATGCCCACTGGCCCAATAGGCCACCAACGATTCGAAGCGAGACCGGCCGACCTGCGATATTGAATTCATATCGTGTGAGCAAATCGAGGATTATATTGTCATCGTTGCCGGTATAAAGCGCGATTTCATCGGCCCGACCGGAACGGGCAACGGCTTCGAGTACGTCGAGTGTTTGATATCTATTGAACGGAGCAATCTTAACGGCAAGAACATTCGGTATCATCACGAACTTTTGCCAGAACTCGGCGGGCAGCGTCATTTTACTGATTGTCTGCTGCAAGTAGAATCCCATAATCGGGATTACCTCAGCCACCCGACAACTGTGGTCTATTAGTTCGTCGATGGACTTTCCCTTTAGTGCCGTAAGTGAAAGCAGTCCGAGGTGATAACCGAGCTGCCGAGCTAAACTTGCTTCCTGTATCGCCTGCTTCGTATCGCCCACGATCCCGGCAATCATTATCGGCTCGTCGCGGGCGGCAGCACCGTAAGGTGTCCCTAACGGGAGGGCGGTAAATTGCCGGGCCGTCTCAAACGCCAGCTCCAGTACGGGACGATACAAGCCGATCTTCGGCTCGTGGATGGCAAATTGCGTCGTGTGGA
>CAZHBL010001024.1:0-1584 GCA_964530105.1 uncultured Pirellulales bacterium
CTGGAATGAGGGATAAGTGGTGTCCCATAAACAGTTAACATTCTGGAGGCAAGACAATGCAAGCTCTTTCAAAATTCTGTTGTCAGAATAAAAAATGCCCGGATTTTGGAAAACGCGGCGTGAATAATCTGACTGTGTGCGGCTGGTACGGCAAAAATAGCCATATCCGGCTGTTATACTGCCGAACATGCAAGAGGCGATTTTCCGAACGAAAAGGCACACCGCTGTTCGGGCTGCGACTGCCTGAGGAAAAAATGGTCTCTCTGTTAGAGCATATCTCAGAAGGTTGTGGCGTACGTAAGACCAGCCGTCTTGTGCAAGTACATCGAGATACGGTAACACGTTATGCCTTGGCAGCAGGAGAACATGCCAAGACGCTTCACGATGAGTTGGTGGCGTTTTCCCCCCAAAACCACTGAGGTACAGTTTGACGAGAAATGGGCTTTTGTGGGCAAGAAAGAAAAACACTGTAATGACAATGACCCGGCTGACAGCCAACAGGGAGACAACTGGGATCATGTAGCTTATGATCCTGAGCATCGTTTGGTAATCAGCGTTGTACCTGGCAAACGCACAGCAAAAAACGTTGAGAAACTTCTGGCCGATTTTAAGAATAGAACCGGTGGTCGCATTATGAATTTGATGACATCCGATGAGTATAAACCGTATAAAAAGGCCATCTTGAAGGCCTACGGCAAGAAAACTACGCCACCACATACGGGCAAACGAGGCCGCCCCAAAGGTTCTCGGCGTGTTGCAGCAAAGGGCTTGAAATATGCCACTGTCCACAAAATACGGCGGAAGGGTCGAGTGGTAAAAATTGATCTGCGTGTTATCTTTGGCAGCAAAGCCGAGGTGGAAGCTGCGATAGAGATATCGGCGGTTAGCAAGGTGATTAACACTGCTTTTGTCGAAAGACACAATGGTACAGATCGCAACCGCAATGCTCGAAAGGTTCGTAAAAGTTACTGCTTTTCTAAGGACTGGGACGTACATAATGCAATGACCTATTTTACGATGTACAGCTATAACTTTTGTTGGCCGGTAAGAACACTTCGTGTACATGACCGAAATGATCGATGGCTGTCGAGAACACCCGCGATGGTCGCAGGTTCGACCGATCATATTTGGTCTTTGGGCGAATGGCTGAGTTATCCGGTCGTTCAATTATCATAGGACACGAGGGAATAATCTCATTTTTCTTTTTTTAGCACCTGCAAAATCGCTTATTAAGATTCAAACAATAAGCCTCCAGCTCTATTTTAGACAGATGCTTCTTAATATTTTGGTGCTCCGGGTCCTGCATGGCCAGCGACTTAGCATTGAAGATGCTATGCATCTGCACGGACATTGATAAGAAAAATGAATACTCATTTCTCAAATCTGTTTCTAAGAAATCATTAAAGGTAAACGACGGCGGCCAGCCTGGCCTTGCTTCTGATTGTTTCAGATGTTCCCATGCCAGCAGGGTTTTTATTTTTCGCAGACTCTCTCGCAAGCTCCTTAATCCTGCTTCTAAATCTATGTCTTCCACCTATGAAAAGCTCAAAGTCAAACAATAAAATCCCTATTGCCCAAAAAAAA
>CAZHBL010001025.1:0-1582 GCA_964530105.1 uncultured Pirellulales bacterium
ATCGACTTGGGACTGCCCGTTGACGCCTCTGCAAAACCCTCCTCTTCAAGATGTTTTTTGCAGACCTTCCAAGCCACTTCCAGAGTATATTCAAATCGCTTGATTAGCGAATCCTGCACCGCCTCCTGCTCCAGAGGCGGCCGGCCGGCATTATTTCGATACGCATCCAGCATCTCACCAAATCTATGTATCGCAGTCTTGAGCTGAGTATAATCCATAACAGAATCCTATATTATTTTTTTAAACTTTCCAGCACATCGACGCATCGCAGGCAGATGTCGGGATATTGAGAATTGCTACCCACGGTGGGCCAGTAGTTCCAGCAGCGCTGGCATTTTTCGGAGGAGCTTTTTTGTGCCGAGATGGTTGTTTCGCCTACGGCCTTTTGCAGCTTGACCTCGCTTACGATACATAGGGCGGCGAATTGTTCGAGGCCGAACGCATTCAACGCCGTGGCGTCCTGCTCGTCACAATTGATTGTAACACAGGCTTCCTGATTGCTTGCAATCTTTTTATCCTTCCTGAGACCTTCCAATACTCGCAGAACCTCGTCCCGAAGGGCCATCAGCTTTTCCCATCGCTCCTGGCCGCTTTTATAATCAATTGAATCATCAACTTTCGGCATTATTGCCAGGTGTACCGATTCGGCGTCGCCGGCTTTGGATTTCATTGCCGCCCAGGCCTCTTCGGCGGTGTGGACCAGAATCGGGGCCAGCATCCGCACGAGAGCGTCTAAGATATTGTACATGGCGGTCTGCGCGCTTCGGCGGGATGGGCGACCGGCGGCGTCGCAATACATACGGTCCTTGAGCACATCCATATAGATGCTGCTCATCTCGACCGTACAGAAATTATAAAGCAGCGAATAGACCCTGTGGAAAATAAAGCCGTCATACGCCTCGGTGACATTGGCGATCAGCTTCTGCAACTGCTGCATCGCCCATTTGTCGATTTCGAACATTTTATCGTAAGCGACGCTCATCTCGCCAGGATCGAAATCGTCGATATTGCCGAGCAGGTAGCGCAGCGTATTTCTGATTTTCCTGTAGGCATCCTGTGTCCTGCCGATGATCTCATCGTTACAGCGGATATCTTCCTGATAATTTACGCTGGAGACCCACATCCGCAAAACGTCGGAGCCATACCTGGCCACCTCATCCTGTGCGTTGACATAGTTGCCTAACGACTTCGACTGTTTCATTCCCTTCTCATCCACAGTGAAACCGTGCGTCAGCACGCTCTTAAAGGGCGGCTTGCCCGTCATCGCCAGTCCCGGCAGCAGCGACAGTTGGAACCAGCCACGATGCTGGTCCGAGCCTTCGAGATATAAATCCACCGGCACCGGCCAGCCCGTCTCTTTCACGCATACGCTGTACCAGCTACAGCCCGCCTCGAACCAGACGTCGAAAATGTTCTCTTCCTTCTGCAGCTCATCCAGCACGAATCCTTCCGGCAGCGCGAAATCGTCGCCCAGAATCTGCCGGGGCGTATCGGCAAACCAACTGTTCGAGCCGTTTTTGGTGATATATTTCGCCACGGCCAGCACGGATTCTTTCGTCAGCAGCGACTTACCGGCGGCGTT
>CAZHBL010001026.1:0-1575 GCA_964530105.1 uncultured Pirellulales bacterium
AAGCTGTACGAGAAAGCAGAAGTTATTGCCGACTACAGCAATGTTCATAAACAACAGGATTTTTCCGCTCAACGTGAAGATATTCTGACGCTTTTGAAACGTCGGCCCTGTTCTGTTGAAGACATTGCAGCAGGTCTTGGCCTTCATCGAAATGAAGTTGTTAAACATGTAGAAGAATTATCCTCGGAAGGTAAAATTGAAGCAAAACCGCAAAATCAACGGCTTTATTATAAAGCCACTATCTAATAATGACTCAGGGATATGATATGAAGATAATAGGAATTAACTGCAGCCCACGTAAAGGTCAAACAACACAAAAAGGGTTAGAAACTTGTCTTGATGCAGCCCGTAAAGAGTCGGATCGGATTAAAACCGAGATTATTGAACTGGCAGATTTGGATATCCGTGGTTGTTTGGATTGCGGCTATTGTAAAAAGCAACTCAAGTGTAAACAGGAAGATGACTTTAATTCATTAATTCCTGCTCTCAGCGATAAAGAAGTCGCAGGGATTATAATAGGAACTCCCGTTTATCTGGGGACAATGACATCACAATGTAAAGCCTTTCTTGATAGATCGATACTATTCAGGCGTAACGACTTTATTTTCCGCAATAAGGTAGGAGCTGTTTTGGTCGTAGGCGGTGTGCGAAATGGCGGACAGGAACTTACCATACAGGCAGTTCAGGCAGCTTTGCTGTGTCATGATATGGTATGTGTCAGCGATGGGTTTAACACGTGCCATTTTGGTGCAACTTTATTTAGTGGAGGACAAGGCGGCCTCGAAGCTGACGCATTTGGCCTTAAAACGGCCCAAAATCTTGGACAGAGAGTAGCCCAGTTAGCAATGTTACTCGATCGTTAAAAATAAGTGTTGCTTTGAATACTGTTTTTGAGAATTAGAGCGAACTTTAGTAGGAAGGAAAACAATGAAAAAAGTATGCCGAGGTTTGTTTAATGTTTGTATTTTGGTCATTGTTGGGTTACTTGCCGGTTGCCAGTATAACTGTAACACGCCTGTTTTCTCGTTTGACGTCGCCGCAGATATGCGGGAATTCGCCAATGCCGAACATCTAACACCAGAATATTTTAGAGGTGTCTGCCTGGCAATACTCCAGACAGGCAAAGGGGTCTTTATGGTTAGTCCCGGTGATATTGATCCTCCTGACAGTGTTTATGACATGGTCAATGCTGTATTAGGCCCTGATTATCCATGGTATCCCGTAATCGGAAACCACGAAGCCGAAACGCCGGAGGACATGGAATGGCTCAGGAAATATGGAAGGGAAAAGTTACTTAACCACGTCTCTGCCGGTCCTGAAGGTTCTGAAGAAACCACATATTCTTTCGATCACAAGAACGCTCATATTATAGTTATCAATGAATATTATGACGGCCAATCAGATACTGGAACAAATGGTGACATTTCTGATGCCCTGTACGAATGGGTCAAGAACGATATAGAGGGTACCAGGAAGCCTTTCATTTTTGTATTCGGCCACGAACCGTTCATTTCTCTTCCTGATATTGACAACGGCCGACATCGCCACAAAGGCGATAATCTTGACGAACACCCG
>CAZHBL010001027.1:0-1568 GCA_964530105.1 uncultured Pirellulales bacterium
AGAGAGCGGATTTGTTGCTGAGCGATATAGAGCGGCTCAAAGAAGTCTATTCCAAAGCCGGACCGTTTCAGATAATATACGCCGGCAAAGCTCATCCGAAAGACCAGCAGGGCAAGGAGCTTATACGGCGAATATTTCAGTTGATAAATGCTTTGAATTCGGATGTGAAAATCGCCTATCTCGAAAACTATGATATTCAATTAGGCAAGCTCATGACATCCGGCGTGGATGTTTGGGTCAACACACCGATGCCGCCCATGGAGGCTTCGGGCACGAGCGGCATGAAAGCGGCCCTGAACGGGGTGCCTTCATTCAGTATTCTTGACGGCTGGTGGATCGAAGGCTGTATTGAAGGTATAACCGGCTGGTCTATCGGACATAGTAGTCGCGAAATCGAAGCCCAGCGTGATACCGCTCAGGATGCGAGCGCTCTTTTTGATAAACTCGAGAATACAATCATTCCTCTGTACTATAATCAGCCGGAGCAATTTCGTTGCATAATGTCTCATTGCATTGCTCTTAACGGCTCGTTTTTTAACACGCAGAGAATGGTACAACAATATGTTCTCAAAGCATATTTCTCATGATGCACTTTGACCGTATCAGATAATCTTGAGATCGAAGTCATATTTTAACAGTAGCAGACCATAACATATCTATATCCTCCTGCTGCAGGTGAGATTTGAGCCTTGTGTGCAGATAAATTTCTTGCTTTATCGGCAGCTTGCCGTTAAGATTATGCGGAAATGGGAATTTTGGCCGGCAATGGACGGTCTGACCGTTTAAGAGTCTCGCCATGGGTTGGGCCGCATCTCGGGCTTTCCCAGGAAATTCAAGGTATAAGATAATTAGATTGCTAATTTATTTAGCACAGACAAGGAGAATGAAGTTATGGCAGTAAAGATACATTACGAAAAAGATGCTCCTCTCAATGCTTTAAAGGGCAAGAAGGTAGCGGTTGTCGGCTACGGCAGTCAGGGCCACGCTCACAGTCTGAATCTTCGCGACAGCGGCATCGAGGTGGAGGTCGCCGAGCTGAAAGGAACAAACAATTTCAAGCTCGCCCGCAGGCATGGCTTTAAGCCCACCGACATCAAAAAGGCCTGCAAAGGTGCGACGCTGATTATCGTGACCATCCCGGACGAAATGCAGGCAAAGGTTTATGCCGAGCAGATCGGGCCCAACCTCGTAGCGGGCCAGACGCTTGGTTTTTGTCACGGTTTCAATATTCATTTCAAGTATATTGTGCCGCCTCGGGATGTTAACGTTGTGATGATAGCGCCGAAAGGGCCGGGACATCTGGTTCGCAGCGAGTATGAAAAAGGCGGCGGCGTGCCGTGCCTGGTGGCGGTTGAGCAGGATGCGACCGGCGATGCGAAGAAGATTGCCCTTGCATGGGGCAACGGCATCGGCGGCGCCCGGGCGGGGATCATCGAGACTACGTACAAAGAAGAGACGGAAACGGACCTGTTCGGTGAGCAGTGCGTTCTTTGCGGCGGTTTGACCGCGCTGATCAAGGCCGGTTTCGAGACGCTGGTCGAAGCAGGATACCAGCCTGAAATCGCCTA
>CAZHBL010001028.1:0-1565 GCA_964530105.1 uncultured Pirellulales bacterium
GGTCTAATAGCTGGTCCTTTACTCTGTTGCCGGTGCCGGCGCTCAGGCCTAATCTTCTGTATCTCGTTTTCACGCCATCGTCGGGATAGTTCACAACATCTTCCAAGAACACGAAAGCTGGTTGTTCCAGGGGGATATCATACAATGGAATCCGCCGAACCTGCTGGAATTCAGTTAGCATGGAGGTCTTCCGGCCTGAACCCGTTCCTTTTGCCTTATTTATTGCGGAATACCTGGCAAGGATATCATCAGTGATCGCTCCTTTCTTGACATTCATTAATGGAAACCTAACAAGAACGGGTCTGGTCCAGCGATCCTGGAGTTTAATGATTGCCTGGCCCACAGACAGCATGCTGAAATAGTTCTTCTCATCGGTATCCAACAACGAAACAGCTGCAGCTTTATTAATATCGCTTGGATCTTTTTGATTTAAGCAAATCGTTGAGTAGGTATTTCCCATCGCAGCGGAACTTAATAAATGCGGATGCTGGTCGATTACAATAATACCAATTCCCAGTTCCCGGCATTGACGGAACAGCATCTCAAGTATTGTTTCATTCGCAGTTTGTGTGCGTTTATGTAAAACGTGATGGGCTTCCTCTATGAATATAACCAATTTGAGCTTCTCACGTTCCGGCGATTTTAGTCTAACATAGTACAACCAAAGACACAACAACGGAATAAGGAATTTCTTGCTCTCCTGGGCCAATGCGTCGAGTTCAATAACCGTGTTATCATGTAAGAGTTTTGAGGCAAGTTGTTCTTGTGAGATTCGGTCCTTGGATGAAATATCGGAGAATTCCAGGCTCTCAAGCGCCCGCATGGCGGTGATCTTCCAGCCTCGCATACGGTCTTTTTCAGACATCTTCTCAACTTCGAATATTATTTCTTTGGGCGTAGGGCAGAGGTTCTCCTGCTGATAGAGTGTAGCAATCGCCTTTCGCAGGATACTTCGTGAACCCTCTCCCAGGTTGAACGCATCTGACATGACATCGACCACCTGATTGACATATACATTGGATTCAACACCCGGAGGGACAACGAAAGGATTGAACGGGAATCTCGATATGGGTCTGCCAGGTGTGTAGATATTTAGCTTGTCTTTGAAATTCGGAATCAGATGACGGACAGTACGTTTCCAATCGAGAAAAATAAAGGGTATTTTTCTTCCGATGAGTTGGGCGAGAATGTGGAATGTGACATTTGTCTTGCCGGCACCGGAACGGCCAAGGACAGCCATGTTTTGCATGAGTTCATTTGTGGAGATTCCGAAGGAGTGTTGTTCTTTGTCATAAAGAATTGTGCCGAGGTTGATTGCGCCTTTGGCTTTTTTCTCTGGCGGTAGTGAGAGTAGGATCTTATTGTGGAAGTCGCCAAGGTAATTGTAAGCGGTAGAGATGATTTGCTTTTCGATTAAGGCTTGCAAATCTAGATCTGCCAATTCTCGTGTTTTCATCAACTTTGAAATCTTTTCCGGCATAAGTAGTCTAAGCTTGGCTGCTATTTTTTCGATGTTCATGTTTATTACGACACATAAGAATTGTGTATTGGTGGACAACAAGACA
>CAZHBL010001029.1:0-1560 GCA_964530105.1 uncultured Pirellulales bacterium
AGGCGTCGTCGAAGACGCAGTCACGGATTTCGCACCACTTGGCCATCGAGCCGTACACGGGAAACCGGCCGCACTTTTTCACGGTTACATTCTTCGCCCAGCAATTCCATCCGTTATAAAAAATCACGCTGCTGATCCAGAGGTTTTCCATCTGTTCTATGCCGAGAGATTCTATTCCGCAACGCCGGATCGGCACGACTTTCTGCACGTAAGAGCCGTCGATAACGGGAAACTCAATCCGCAGCGGCTGATTAATCGCAATTGTGTTGTTCTTTATATCACTGATAACGACCTCATAGGAGCGATAGATGCCCCACTTGCAGGCGTTCTTAGTGAGATTTTTCCATCGTTCATTTGCCGGCCCGTCGATGAGAATGCAATCTCCGACTTTAAGTCCCTCGGTGTTTCCAAGCTCCAGCTTCATGTCGCCGCGCTTGCCGTCTTTGGCCAGCTTCAGCTCTTTGCCGACTGTCCCTCTGCCGGCGAAGGTAATCGCCGCCCGCGTGTCCGCTATCTGTCCGGTGTCGTTAAAGGCTGAATCAAGAACGATATTAATTTCCACCGTGCGTTTCGGTCCATCGGCGTATTCCGCGACACCTTTTAACACGTGCCTGCCATTCGGAACTTTAGCCAAAGCATTGCGACCGAATACGACAAAAGAGAACGTATTTCCCGAATGTTGGCTCCGGCTCCACGTACCAATAACCGTATCGTCGATGCTCATTGTCATTTTTTCCAAGCCGGCGGGCTTGCAGTGCATTTCAAGCCGCGTGTTTCTGCCAACCCGGGCGCCCGCAGACGGATTGTAGAAAGCCACTCCGCTTGCGGGAATCGAATATCGGAAGATCAAACGGCTCTTTTCGCTTCCTTTACCCCTGATAACCACATTGTCGTGACGTACCGTCACCGGGCGGTCCAGATAATAAACACCATCACCGAGCAGTACCGCACCACCACCCTTTTTGTCGGCGGCCAGACACGCTTTTGCAAGAGCTTCGGAGTCATCGGCGTCATCGTCCGCTTTGGCGCCGAAATCCTCGATCGACGCAACTGCTTTTACCTCCGGAATCCCGCCCTGCACCCCGCATTTTGTCCAGTTGGGATAAACAATTCCATCCGGGCCGACCACATCGGCGGCAGTGAGCCTGGCTTTCTGGTCCGGTTTGATTTTGTATTGCCTTTCCCAGGGAGGTGCGTTTGCAGCCCCTGCTTCAGACTTTCCATCAGCCGCGCGGGCAAACGTTACTGAAAGCACAAGAAAAATGATCGAACCTGTCAAACGCACCAACTGCGCCGAGATCATGAATCTGCTTAATCGCATCGCATAATTCTCCACTAATGAGTTTAAAGCTGTTAAATTCAGGCCTTTCTCATAGCAGAATCGGAGTGATAAATCAAGCTTGAAAAAGACGGACCGGGTTTCGAGAGCTTAGCGGCCTTAATCCATAAATCTTTTCAGGATCGCTGCTGTGTGCATAGCAATGAGCATTAGATAGTCCAGGTCGCTGAGGCTGTAGTGCTCGTGGATCATTGCGTTGTCGACGTAGAGGACGCCGAAAC
>CAZHBL010001030.1:0-1559 GCA_964530105.1 uncultured Pirellulales bacterium
TAAAGCGGCTCGGCATCATTGCTGAGGATGCCGATGTCCTGGTGCGCCCACTGCCCGGCGACTGAGCCGGTAGTCATGACGTTGGAGAATACGGCCTGACATGTCTGAGCAGCATCGTGGCTGGTCACCGCCAGACCGATATAGACATTAGAGCCCATCGGGATATTCTGTGCCGTGGCTCCTGTTACCGGCTGCCAACTCGAACCGTTCGCCGATTGCGAAACCGTAAAGAGACCGGAGATACTACGCTCCAGCTTCACCCAGTATGGAGCGGCTAAACCAGTCTGATTATAGTTACCACTGGTGCCACCAGTACTGGGACGATACTGCGAGGCAACTCCGTTACCCGGCGTAATACATGCAAAGGCATGTGCCGAATCAGGATTCAGCGATTCGCGAATCATCACGCCCGCTTTGGCCCAGGCGTTTGTGTTATCGACGCTCTCAACCTTCGCTATAATCGAGCCGACACCGCTGAGCATCTTGTAAGCAAAGTGGAATTCATCAGCTTCCACACCATTGACGTTCCAGATATCCGTGCCGGAGCCAGTCATCGTGTATGTGCCGACCGGGCCTTCGACGAAGCTGCTGGTAGAGGCCGGGTAGCCTCTGAACCATAAAGACAATTCGGCAACACCTTCTGCCGACCAATCGCGTACAGTGTTTAACGTCAGCTCTACCTCCGAATACTTCGAGTAGCCCTGCTTGTTGTTGTCGAATGCAAGTGGCATGGATTGGCCGCCGCCGTGGACGATAGTCTCTTCGGTATAAGAAGCGGTGGTTTCATCGCCTACCGCAGCACCGGTACCATTGCCGGCATAGTAATCCGCAGTACCCGGCGTGCCGTAGCCAAGGCCATCGTGCCACGAGTACCATATCTGGTTTTCGCCTGCGTCGTAAACTTCGAAATCATTAATGATGAAGAAATCACCCGTCGTGAAGCTCCAGACGTTACCCGCCCATGGGCTGTCGGGATTGACATTGTTTACTTCATCGATCCGCCAGTAATAAGTCGTAGTCAAAGCAAGCTTGCCTGGATCGCAGCTCTCTTCACCGAGAGCTTTTGGCCCTTTATATTCGGGCGAGGCTTTAGTTGCATTGGCCACGGCGTCCGCATCTATTCCGAAGTATACCTCATGCGAAGCGGCAACCGCTCCCGCATCCCATGTAAGAATCTGTGTCGGACTTATATCCATGGCGCCGTCTGCCGGATTCGGACCGCTGACCGCGCCAAGGGTAGTAAAGCTCCAGACATTCCCTTTGTATATAACGGTGCCATCGAACTCATCGACCCGCCAATAGTACGTCTTGGCCAATTTTAGTTGGCCGGGAGAATAGCTTGCAACTCCTACAGACGCTCCACCTGAAGCTTCATTTACCGTGTCAAAATCTTCGCCGAAGTAAACATAGTGTATTTTTGTCCCAAAGCCCGTCGTCCATGTAAGTTTCGCATTTACAGGCACGAACTCGGCGTTATCAGCCGGAACGGGACTGTAAGCAGTCTTTGGGGGAACTGTGAAGCTCCAAACATTCCCTTTCCAGGGACTATTCGGATCGGC
>CAZHBL010001031.1:0-1554 GCA_964530105.1 uncultured Pirellulales bacterium
GAATATTCGAATATTATAATTTACCAGTTAATTTTAAGCTGTTTCTTGTTGTTCCTATACACATTCCGGACTCCATTTATAAACTGGTCGAGAACACTCCGCAGTTTTCATCCAAGTTCACGCCGCGTGAATTATCCGAATATCTTCAAGAGCATCATGACTTTGATTTCTATGGTAATAAATGTAGATACGCGGTGAAGTACAAGGGAGTGGGCAAAGATCGTGTTGGGGTCCACATTTTTGGCTACAATGATGATGGTACACTCAGTGATACGAGTATGCAGGCGGACCAAGTGACTATTGAGTTCAAAACCGCTAGGGGCAATTACTTTACTGCAAAAGCTCTATACTTTGACACTCCTGACTTTAGGCCACCAAAGACGATCTTTCTACCACGTGGTAAACCTGGAAATCTCAAACTTAAACTTGAGGCCATGGACGCACTACCAGCAAATAAAGATGTTAATGATAAATGATGGACACGGATAACATCGGGCCGGAGCGGAAAAAGACGCGCGCCTCATAGCAGCGCCGTTAGCTGCGACTATCGGCAATACACAATACCAGTAGAATTGAAGACTCTCTAATGAAGAAATGTTGGGCAGATATCCTGGGTGGTTGTAGCAAAAAATACAGCAACGAGCACTACGTCGGTCGAGGGGACCTCTTTGGGAACGAGAAAGTGACGCCCCAGGGATTACATCCAGCTCTTAATGGTCGAAGTTTTGACGTTTCTGACCTAAAAGCCCACATCCTTTGCGAGACTCATAATAACAATCTATCCGACGCTGACACAGAAGCCATCAAACTGAAGAAGGTGTTGGAGCAATTATTCAGGAAGCAGAACAAGCAAGACCTATTAAAGGGAAGCGGTTTATGGACGCCAAAACAACATATAGTATCTGGGTCGCTTTTTGGTCGTTGGCTATGTAAGCTCCACTGTAATATCGTTACATTTAAAGGTGCTGATCCCCCAGAGTACTACATACATCATGCGTTTGGAATGAGCATAGATCCCACACCTCGATATTATATGCGAACACAGGTTCACGAGGTTCTTAACTACCAGCAGAGGATTTGTTACTTAAACTATCCTGGAGGTCCAAGCAAAAAGGATGAGTATAGTACGTTTCATGTCATCTTCATGGGATTTCATTTTCTCGTGTGTCCATACGACCTTACGGAACCTATAAAAGCTAAACTGGCTGAAGTCTCTGGCGATCAATCGTATCTCATGGGATGGACGGAAAGACTCAACAAGATTAACATGGAAATCGAAGGGATTGTCACAAAGTCGATTGTATTCAATTGGAGTGACGGCTAACATGGGGCTTCATCTCGACGCCGCTGACGCGGCGCGAATGAGCCCCCGCGTTATGCATCAAATATGTTGAAGGTGTGTAAATGATAAGAGGCTTTGAGGAACAATTCGAAGGGAAAACCGTTGATGAAATTCGACAGTTATTAGCTCGAATTAAATCATTTTCATTGCCTTCTGGAGTTTCTCGGTATTATGCGGTTGATCTGGCTTTGTGTTTACAAGCAGGTGCACTT
>CAZHBL010001032.1:0-1553 GCA_964530105.1 uncultured Pirellulales bacterium
TAAACATCTTCGAGCACGTCCTCACATTCAACCTCATTGCCCAAATAACGGTACAAATACCTGATAAAAATCCCAAACGTTTCTCTTACAAAAGGTTCCATCGCCCTTCGACGGCGATCAACGTCCGGGGCGTTGAGTCCTTTCAAAGCATTTCGCAGCCGCCTGTTCATAACACCTCTGTTGCTCCCATCTTTCCTTAGTCTCTAAGGCTCGCTGACGCTTTTCAGGCGTCCGGCGAGGCTTCTGCCCTCATATAAAAGGCAATAACTTCACTATAGGTAACTGAAATTTTACCCAAAAACAAAAATTCCTTCAATAACCAACTTTTCAATACTGAAAAAAGGGAAAATTGCTATAATTGCCAATAAATGTGAAATCCTTTGATTTAGTGTGAAAACGCTATGGTGAATATTTCCGATAATATGATTGATAGAATGACTCAACGGATTATTCACGAGGTCCATCCCCAGAGAATCCTTTTATTCGGCTCCTGGGCACGCGGCCAGGCGAATCAAGACTCGGATATTGACCTTTTAGTCGTGGAACGCGAGCCATTCGGCCCAAATCGAAGTCGGCGTAAGGAAGCAGCCCGTATTTGGCGGTGCCTTTCGGAATTCCGCATACCGATGGATATTCTGGTCTATTCCACCAACGAGATAGCGCAATGGAAGGATTCGGTCCATCACGTCATTGGCATGGCGTTGAGAGAAGGAAAGGTCCTATATGAATCCGGCTGACAGGCCCCGTGAACTGCTCGCTTTGGCCCATGAATGGCAGAACCGACTTTGTTGCACTTCGTATGTTAATGCGCTAAAATTTATTGCTGTTTTTTACCTGAATATAGCAGCAAAGAGAATCACCATTCTTTTCAATGAAAAAGAAATATTAGCGGCAAAAGTTTTTTGGAAATGCAAAGCTCAATCTCACCTATCAACTCCAGATTATTAAGGCAAATCCTTTGGGTTGCAGAAACACGAGGGGACGGCATGTCGCAACGCAAGTAACCACGCTTCTCGTTTTTGAAGTACTGATTCATGAATTTCTTCAGCAGAGGTGTTTTGTAAAGACGACCACTCAGCATACCAAAGAGCCGCTATAAAAGACATGTACTCAGGCGGTAAACCTTCTATAAGATTATTACCTTCAATCGAAAGACGAAGCGCTTTAGCAGCATTTTCAATTAAATCATTACGAAATTCCGCGTTTTCAGCTAAAGGGTGCCGCCAGTAACGAAGCATCAGTTCAGTAAGCAATTCACCTTCGAACATCGAACAAAACTTAAGAGAATCACTTACTATTGACACATTACAACCTTTCACCGTTTGACATTAAAGATGGGCTGGCGCGATCGTATCAACTCAAGTTCTATTGCCTTCCTTACTGATGTTTTAGTCCCCGACTTTAAAATCTGCAATTCGAGATGCAAGCTCTCGGTACCATACTCCCAAATCCAGCGAGCCAATCCTTTATTATCTGAATGCTCTAGATGTTTCTTCAGTCGTAACATCTCACTCAAGTGCCACTCTTGGCGGAAGCGGTGGTAAGTTTCCAGT
>CAZHBL010001033.1:0-1546 GCA_964530105.1 uncultured Pirellulales bacterium
TGCAAGGCCGTTAAATATCCCAACCTCTTCAACTACTTTTCGCTCGACGACTAATACCTTCTCTTCCGCCATGCCGCTCCTTTACCGCGCATTTACTCATCTACTCATTCACGCATTTACACATTCGCTAATTCTACCCGCATTTGTAAAAAATAAAACCACTAATTTACCTTGCTTGCCCTGAGCCTGTCGAAGAGCCTGCCTCTGCATGCATTAGGCAGGGGTCCACGCCGGGGACCCAAATTAACCATTCACTAACGACTTATGCTCTGTTGAAAACTTGAAAATAGGGTCATTTCGAGCGTAGCCCCCGTTCTTGCTTTCGCAAGAAAGCACGGGGGCGGAGTCGAGAAATCTATTAAAAAAACAGATTTCTCCGCTTCGTCCCGACGAGTCGGGACTTCGGTCGAAATGACGAGGAGCCTTTTCAACAGAGCAAAATCACTATCCACAAAATACTATTCACTATTCACCATTCACTATGCTCTGTTGAAAAGGTTGGCGAAACAGGCAGGAGTTGACCGATTTATTATGTATGAAAACAAAAAGAAAAATGACAAAATCGCCAGTAGCACTGGCCAAGACGGCTTTGCAGACGGCAAAAGACTCCTTGCCGCAATACTCACATCCCTTTTCGCCAAAACGCTTTACCCAGCATCAGTTGTTCGCGATTCTGGTTCTGCGACAGTTTCTAAAGACAGACTACCGTGGTATTATACAAATGCTCAAGGACTTCTCGGATTTACGCAAGGTTCTGGGATTGAAGAATATACCGCATTATTCAACCCTCTGTTATGCCGAGCAACGCCTGTTAAAAAAAGGGCTTTTGAAAAGCTGTTAGCCTCCATATTTGAGCAGAGTTTTGCAATTGGGATACTTAATGAAGCCCCCGAAGCTGCGATTGATTCCACCGGTCTGGAAACGCATCACATAAGTTGTCACTTTATCAATTGTACCAAACGGCCATCGTACTTTCGGCGAATCTGGCCTAAAATAACGGTTGTTTGCGATACCCAAACACATCTGATTGCCAGTTGCATAGTTACTCGTGGCCCGGGTTATGATTTTCGTTTGTTTAAGGAGGCAGTAGAAGAAGCCGCCAAACAAGTGCGATTTAAGAGGATACTGGCTGATGGAGGTTATGACTGTGAGTTAAATCATCGTATAGCTCGTGAGATTTTTGGAATAGAAGCGATTATAAAGTTGAATCTTCGTGGTTTTAGCAGTCAGCCGCATGGTAATTACCGCAGGCAGATGAAGGAAAACTTTGACGTGAAAGTTTATAATAATCGCTGGCAGGTAGAAAGTGTTTTCTCTCGCCACAAACGTTTATTAGGTTCAGCATTACGTAACCGTACAGAGGTATCTCGTGAAAGGGAATGTTTGTTAAGGGTATTAACGCACAACCTGATGATAATCAGGTGTGCCGCCTAAGGTTTTCAACAGAGCATATTCACTATTCACTCTTTGGTCAATCAAATTGACCAAAGTACGCAAAACAAACCCAATTTCCCTAAAAATCGAGCCATTATAAGTTATGGTAAAA
>CAZHBL010001034.1:0-1544 GCA_964530105.1 uncultured Pirellulales bacterium
CGGGGCACAAAACGCTGCTTGTCGAGAGTATGACCGAGGCGTTTTATCTCAACTGGTTCTCAACCCGGCTGAACGAGAAAGGCCGGGGCGGATTGGATTCTTCATGGAAAATTGTGCCGTGCGGTGGCGGCGAGAAAATCGGTGCTTTCCTGGGCCTGTTCGGGGCCAACCAGGGCGACGTCGTAGTGCTGATGGACGTGGCCGGGGGACAAAAGAGACTCGAACAACTTCGCGAGTCCGAGCTTTTGCGAGGCTGCGGCATCCTTACGATGGATAAATATATTAATAACGAGGAAGGGAGTATTGAGGATTTGATTGGCTGGCCGACATATTTCGGGCTCGTCAATCTTTGCTATAAACTGCCGCGAAAAAAGAGACTGTCGCTGACGACACCGGGTGAATCCGTAAGTATTGACGGCCAACCGAAACGCCTTGTCCGACTGGTCGATGAGCACTTTACAGCCGCAGGGCCCGATTTCGGCTCATTCGACAGCTACAAACCGGCAGAATTCCTTGTCGAGCACACCGGCAAATGCCTCAAAAAACTGCCCGATTTGTCCAAGGCGCTCGACCGGTTCGAAAGGCTCTTCGCAGACATAAACACCTGCCAGAAAAGTCCGCAGGCACTCAAAGCACCGGACTACATGCAGGCCCGTTCAATTGTCGGTATTGAGCCGAGAAAAAACACCGGCCAATTATCAGAAGCTGAAAAAGTGTGATGAGCGGACAAAGTGCTCAAAAAGTGGCGGGCCTTTAGTGTCACAAACTATTAGGGCATGAACCGCCCTGGCAGAAATCAGTCGGGCATGGGCCGCTCGGACATGTCTCGCAGGTCTGGCTCGTTGATTTGCTGCGCCCGACGGCAAAGCCCGAGAGCAGTTTTTGCACATCGGAACTGTTGCATTTATTGCAGGTATGTTTTCGAGAAGTCTGCGTCTTTTCGAGAAACTCCATCGTATGTCCGCATTTATTGCACTTGTATTCGAATATCGGCATATTATAACCTCATGTGAAAAAGCCTATCGTCACTGCCGAAACAGCAGCTTTATGAGTTTACCATACTGTGAGAAGTCAGGAACAATGATATGAGCGCCGGCCTTAACGAGCCGAGTCCGTTTTTCCGGATTCAGGCCGTGGCGGCGGATTTCATCGGTTGCGATACCGATGGCGATGCCATCGCGCTTCCGACATTCCCGTATCTCGACGGGGCCGTCGCCGAAGACGGCTAATTCGGGCCCCTGCAGGTTGTTTTCAGTCATGATTTTTTCGATGACCATCTTCTTGGAATATTTTGACAGGTCGCCGACGCTGCCGTAAATACCACCGTCAAAAAGCTCCGCGTAGCCAAGCGCTTTGGACTCGGCGACAACATCGTCACAATCGGTCCCGCTGGCAAGGTAAAGTTTTATGCCCTTATTTCGCAGGGCTTCAAGGAACTGCAAAACGCCTTTGATGGTATAGTCATTAATATCAAGCTCGCCGTGTTTGAATTTTTCGATACGCTTGTTGACAAGCTCCATCAAGGCGTCATTGTAGATTTCCTT
>CAZHBL010001035.1:0-1537 GCA_964530105.1 uncultured Pirellulales bacterium
CCCTGAGACGCCCCGGTCCCACCTGCAGCACTTTGACTCCCCGGCCGGCAAGTTGCTTCACAATTGTCCCGGCATCGAATTGCTCGTCTGCCATATCAAAATATACGATGTTCGTCTGTATCCTTTTTAGTTCAATAGAAAGCCCCGGGATGCGGGCGATGCCTTCGGCCAGACGTTTCGCGTTTTCATGGTCCTCTGCTAATCGATCTACCATCTGCTCTAAAGCTGTGATTCCTGCCGCTGCAATGATTCCTGATTGCCGCATACCACCTCCCAGAACCTTTCGGTTGCGACGAGCCTCGGCAATGAATTCGCTGGCCCCGCATATAACCGAACCCACCGGTGAAGAAAGCCCCTTTGAAAGGCAAAAGCTCACGGAATCCGCGTGACGGGTCAGTTCTGTTACATCCATCCCCAGGGCCACCGCGGCGTTGAATATCCGGGCGCCGTCGAGATGTACGAGGAGGCCCCGTTCGGCGGCCAATTTCGCAACTGATTCCATATAACGTGGTGTCAGAGCTGAGCCGTAACAGCGATTGTGCGTGTTTTCCAGGCAAATCAGTCGGCTCCGCGGAAAATGCACGTTGTGGCCGCGAATCGCCGCCTCGATATCCTCCAGCCGCATTGTGCCGTCAGGCTGATTGACGACCGTATGCGGGTGTATGCCGCCCACGGCCGACATACCGCCGGCTTCGTATAGAAATGTGTGCGACTGATCGCCTAAAATGACCTCTTCGCCGCGTTTGCAATGGGTCAGCACACACACTAAGTTTCCCATGGTTCCGCTGGCGACCAAAATTGCCGCTTCTTTTCCCATACGTTCGGCGGCTATTTTCTCAAGTCGATTAGTTGCCGGGTCCTCGCCGAATACATCGTCGCCCAATTCCGCATGGTAAATCGCTTCACGCATCGTTTGCGTCGGCAAAGTCACAGTATCGCTGCGTAGATCAATCGCTTCCACCTGCTATCTCCAATGTGCCAATAATATCATTTCTTGTCCACACGCTCACAGTACCGATAATAATCTTCTCTGTTACTAAAGTATCAAATCTGCCTGACAAATAAAGCTGTTTTTGACATTTTTTGGCTAATTATGATGATTAAAGATGGTTTTGTATGCTCTGAAAATTTGTATGAAAAATACGTAGTCACCACAATAGAAATGTTCAGATTTTGTTTGTATACTGAAAATAGTGCATAATAAAGGAGGGGCTGCTGGCGCGGAGGCTTGCAGCCCTTTCTTAATCTTTTTCCTCAATCAAACTCACAAAATGCCCCTTTTAGCAATTCCCCAGAAAAGACTAAGCAGGTTGAAGTTTCTATCATATTATTTATGTGAAATGTGCCTGCTCTTGTATTGAAATAACCGGGGCCTATACCGAACTGATCGGCATAGGCCCCGAGGTGATACAAATCCGTAGCATTAATTGCTACATATAATCCAGCTTAAGGTTCCGGTGCTGGTTCCGGTTCCGGATCCGGTCGATACAGCCGGATGTCATCGAAGTACATCTTGCCCGAACCGCCTGGATTCGTC
>CAZHBL010001036.1:0-1525 GCA_964530105.1 uncultured Pirellulales bacterium
GAAATTCCGGATTTTACTATGGCCTGTCTTAATCTGACCGACCTGCGAGCGGCCATCGACAACAGCCGGAGTTACCTGAATAAGCCATCCAGCCGGCAGTTCTTTCCCGTCAGCGGAATCACCCACAGCCGGACGCTGGAGAGTCTGGATGCCTTCGCCGAGTTGGTGGATTCCGGGCTTCGCGGCCCGCAATTGAACCAGGCCATTCGAGAGAAGTTCGACGTCTATATATCGATCGGGTGCGATGATATCGGCACGGTTCTGTTTACGGGCTACTATACGCCGATCTTCAACGGTTCGCTCACTCGCACCGGGCAATTCACGTATCCATTGTACAAGCAGCCGGACGACCTGGTCAAAGGACCGACCGGCGAAATAATCGGCCGAAAAATGCCCGATGGGACAATCACTCCCTACCCGCCTCGTGCCGTCATTGAAAACTCGAGAATGCTCAGGGGCAATGAACTGGCCTGGCTCAGCGACCCGTTCGAAGCGTATATCGCACACGTGCAGGGCTCGGCCAAACTCCGGCTGCCCAACGGCAAGCTGACCACAATAGGCTACGCCGCCAACAACGGGTACGAGTACGAAAGCGTCGCTCAGGCTCTGGTCAGAGACGGCAAAATATCCGGTGACAAAATCAGCCTCTCGACAATGATCGATTACTTCAAGAGGTATAAAGACCAGGTCGAGATGTACGTCCGGCGGAATCCGAGATTCGTATTCTTCCGGAAAGAAGGCGGCCCACCGCTCGGTTGCCTGAACGAGCCGGTTACGACTCTTCGAAGTATCGCTACCGACAAGACGATCTTCCCGCGGGCGTCACTTACTTTTATTTCTACGACCCTGCCGCAAGCGATGGGCACAACAGTGGTCAATCAACTCTACAGCGGCTTTGCCCTCGACCAGGATGCCGGCGGAGCAATCCGCGCTCCGGGCAGGTGCGATGTCTATATGGGAACGGGTGACATGGCGGGAAAGCTCGCCGGTCAAACATACCAGGAGGGACGCCTGTACTATCTGTTTCTAAAGTGAACTGTTGAGATGCTGGATAATTCATGACAAAAGACCTAAACCGAAGACATTTCTTAAAGAAATCCGCGCTCGCCTCGACCGGGGCGGCGCTGGGCCTGGCGCTGGAAGAAAAAATCCTGCTGGGCCAGACGGTTGCAAAAGCAAACGCGACAGAACGGCAAACCTCCGGCAAAGAACTGCCGGCAGGAAGAATCGGCAACGTCAAAATCAGCCGGATAATCTGCGGCGGCAACCTTATCAACGGCTTCGCACACGCCAGAGATCTGATTTATGTCTCTTCCCTGCTGCGGCATTATTTCACCGATGAGAAAATCATGGAGACATGGGGGCGATGCGAGGAAAACGGAATCAACACAATGGTCTCCACGGTCAACAGCCCATACGCCAACGGCAACGACCCGACCGTCCGCGTCATCAACAAGTACCGTGACGAACGGGGCGGGCAAATCCAGTGGATCGCGCAGTGCTTCCCGCAGAGCGACGACCTGAC
>CAZHBL010001037.1:0-285 GCA_964530105.1 uncultured Pirellulales bacterium
TCTCGCATACCTGTATAAAACGTATTCATCCTGAGATAACGCCAGAAGCTCTCAATCGGGTTTAGTTCCGAGCAACACGAGGGCAACCAGATCATTGTCACCCGATGCTCAAATAAATTTAATGCGGCTAACGAACCAGCAGATTTATAGATAGAAGCATTATCCAGAACTAGGACTAAATGGCATGTATGTAGCTCTCCACAAACAGGTATTCCATGAACTCGATCACGACCAGGCTGTTCCTATATTCAGCTGCTCGATACGTAATCGTGTCGTCTTACCAGA
>CAZHBL010001037.1:295-1521 GCA_964530105.1 uncultured Pirellulales bacterium
GCCTGGGAATTCATTTCTGCTTATCACGTTTCATCCAACAGTCTCGCAACGGCAGGTGTAAGCTCAAGACGGTTTAGTCCAGAAAGGAGAGCCCGACTTGGTGGTCTCCGATCGCTCTTTTTATTTTCGGTGGCTTTTATATATCCAGGTCGCAATCTTTAACTACAATTTCTGACTTATTATCTTAAACTTTAAAAACCCATAACAAATTGAGATCTATTATGTCGGTCTACCAGTTCCCAATAATATCTGATCCACCTCCCAGAAAAAATGGGGAAGTCTATTTAGTTGCGAGTGGTGATCTAAGGTTGTCTGCAAACCAAATGTGCTGGCCTGCTCAAGAGGAGATGGAAAAACGAATTTTTGAAGCCTTCGCAGATCACCAGGTACAGGTTGTTAGGGCACATCCATATGATACAAAAGCAAAACATGGATTCATCTGGAATCAACGCATGGGTATGGATGTTTTTAAAAATATCCCGCCACAAGCGCCGGTAATTGTTGCTACCGCGGTTTGGCAATATAGCTATCACGTTCTCGCCGGGTTGCGTGACCATATGGGACCTGTACTGACGGTTGCCAATTGGAGCGGGCAGTGGCCTGGATTAGTTGGCCTCCTGAACCTGAACGGCAGTCTGACGAAAATGGGGGTGGTCTACAGTTCGATTTGGAGCAAAGATTTCGCGGATAAATTCTTCCTAAACAGTCTTCGAGAGTGGATCAATACTGGAAAGATAACCCATGATTTGAGTCATGTGCGTGATTTGAGTGTTGATAGGTTGCCAGAGCATGAATTGAAATTGGGTTGTGCATTGGCGCGTAAGTTGAAGAGGGAAAAGGCAATCCTTGGTGTATTTGATGAGGGTTGTATGGGTATGTATAACGCCGTAATTGACGATGAGTTATTAAATCCCTCTGGCATATATAAAGAAAGGCTTAGCCAGTCTGCGTTGTTGGCGGAAATGAGGTTGGTTTCCGATGATGAAGCGCTACAAGCGCGTACATGGCTTGACAACAAAGGTGTGACTTTCGTTACCGGGACGGATGAAGATACCGAATTAACCGATGCGCAGATACTTGAGCAATTAAAGATGTATATTGCTGCAATGCGCATTGCTGCTGATTTTCACTGCGATGCAATTGGCATCCAATACCAACAAGGTCTTAAAGACATGGCACCGGCTTCCGATCTAGCGGAGGGCTTAATGAATAACGTCGAGCGTCCG
>CAZHBL010001038.1:0-1519 GCA_964530105.1 uncultured Pirellulales bacterium
GCTCGCTAAAGCACGTCTGCTCAGAGGAGCTTGAAGCTTATGGAAGTGCCATTCAACCCTGACCCATTTTCCTCCACTCTGCTGACCCCTTTTCCTCTGCATCTGAAAGCCCCTCTAAAATTTAGATGCGTTTGCCCTGCCTTTTCCCCGCCTATTTATCTTAACCGGTTATGCTTTCTCGCTTGTTGGCTTCATTTGCTCCGGCATCTGTACTGCGACGACCTGCCCACGGGCACAGACCTCTTTTTTTGCCGAGACGGTTGCGTCAACAACGACCTTGCGGCCTTTGATTTCCTTAACTTCCGCCCGAACCTCCAACGCGACTCCGATCGGCACGGGCCGCAGATAATCGACGCGCAGAGAGGCTGTGACAAATCGAAGCGGGAGTGATGTTTCGATATCCCGGCCTTCGGCTCGTAACGCCGCGGCCGATGCCGTGCCGATACAGTGACAGTCAATGACCGAGGCAATCAGGCCTCCATACACATAGCCGGGGATGCCGATATGATACGACATGGGCTCAAGGACGGCAACAGCATCCTGACCATCCCAATAGCTTTTGATTTTTAAGCCGTGTTCATTGAGCCTGCCGCAGCCGTAGCAATGGCTCAGCTCATCCGGGTAAAAATCCTGAAATGCTTTCTGATTCACCATATAAAAATGTATCACATTTTTTTCATTCCGGAGGGTAAATCTATGCCGTGGCGGCTGGGGCTTTCCTTGAAGTCTTTGATAATCTTGACCGCGGTTTGAACATCGTCGACCATTGTAAAGACTTCCAGGTCTTCCGGTTTGATGTACCCGTGCTCGCCCAGCATCTTTGTCTTTAGCCATTCGACCAGCCCCTCCCAGTAACCGTTGCCCATCAGAATCACGGGGAAAGTGGCCTGCTTTAGCGTCTGAATCAGGACGAGCGATTCGAAAAATTCGTCCATCGTGCCATAACCGCCGGGGAAGACAATAAAACCGTGAGCGTATTTGAGGAACATTACCTTGCGGACAAAAAAGTACCGGAAATTCAGCGAGATGTTCTGGAACTCGTTCGGCATCTGCTCCATCGGCAGCTCGATATTCAGGCCGATGCTCTGGCCGCCCGCATCGGCGGCTCCTTTATTCGCCGCCTCCATGATTCCCCCGCCGCCACCGGTTATTATTGCAAAGCCGGCATTAACCAGCTCGGAAGCGGTCTTCTCGGCGAGCTTATAAAATGGATCGTTCGGCTCGGTGCGGGCCGAGCCGAAAATAGATACGGCCGGGCCGACTGAAGCAAGCTCTTCGAAGCCTTCGGTAAATTCTGCCATTACTCTGAATATGCGCCAGAGGTCTTGAACGGGGTTGTCAATCATGTCAATCATAGAAAACGCTCTCCTTTGGATACAATACGTTATGAGTTCAAATTCTTCTACCACAGGTCCGGATTGTTCGCCGACGGGCAGTGTTTCGCGATCGGGCATTCCGGGCAGTTTGGCTTGCGAGCTTTGCAAATATTTCGGCCATGGGTAATCACTAAATGACTAAA
>CAZHBL010001039.1:0-1517 GCA_964530105.1 uncultured Pirellulales bacterium
TTCTCCACTGTCCTCGAAGATCCTTCTCTGCGATGGCTGCAACATAAAGATAACGCATTCGTACCATTCACACCTCCCGCTATCGGCCAAAAAGTCATCCTACCCGGCGGAAAACTATTCTGATAATGGTAAAAGGGGATTATAAACCGTATGATTTACTCGCCTCCGTCGTCCCACCATACGTCCCCATATTAATCCTGCCGCCATTCGGAAACGGCTCATGTCCGATGGGATTATTCGGATCGCCGGAGTCGATACAGGGGCTTGTAACATCATCCTGGACCCAGCTTTTACTGTTCGGATCCCATCTGCCAGCCTGAGATTTCAAGTGATAATCACCTTCAACCCACACCGCATTCGGATCGTTCGGGTCGGCTGCAATGTTAGGATCAATTGCATCAGCCCAATAGCCGGGAGCTGCAAATAGGGGATCTTCGTTTATATTACCCCTTGTTAACCAAACATTACCGCTTATGTTTGAGTAAGATGGGGAAGAACCCCAAGCCTGCTGTTCAGCATTCCATATAATACTATTGTATACGCTAAGCGGATGGCTTTCGGACCAATCAATAGCACGCAATCCGTACGGCCGGTTGTCGGCAACCGTACAGTTGACTAAAACAAGTCTGCCATCTGATAGGAATGATGCGCCTCCCAATGATGCTGAATTTCCCTGTATTACACACCCATCTAATAATGCAATACATTTAAGCGCATTACTATTGCTATCGACAGCGATTCCACCACCGTACCCGGCAACATTGCCTGAAAAATCGCTGTTTAATACTCTTGATTGCCCCTCGTTAATGTAAAATCCACCTCCATATTCGTATGCGAAATTATTTCTGAAAGTACAATTGACTACTATAGGACTGGCGCCATTGATGTACAAGCCCCCGCCACAAATGGTATGATCGGGCCGTCTTCCAGAAGACCGAACATCGCCATCGGCATTTCCTGAGGTGATAAAAAAACCATCAAGAACTGCCGTCTCGTCCGTTTCGATAGCAGAGATCACATGAAAACTATTGTCGAGTCTGTTACCGAAACCGATAAGGTCATCGCCATTCAGGTCGCCGGTCAAAATAGTCTCGTACTCCAGAATATTACGACGGTCTGGATTATGTCCTTTGAGCCCAGCATAACCGCCCTTGATTGCAACCTGACTGAGAAGTTGGAATGTTGCTTCTCTATCTCCCACGGATACGCCTACTCCCCGGTCTGGCGGATAAAAACCCTGAGCCACACATATCTCTACAGGTTTATCTGCGGAATTGGCATCAGCCAGGGCATCCTGAAGGTAGATATAGGCATCTGCCCAGTTTGAGCCGTCATTTGCGCCGGCGGCATCGTCATCCACATAAATTACCTTTGGTGGTGCTGAAACCAGAACCATTGATGTAAGATGACCTTTAAGATGTAAGCCGCCGAACCAATTATCCTGCCCCCTCTTTGGCCCTACGGAGAGTTCGATCTCTCGTTTAGACCAGTCGGCAAGTACGGGAGCAGACGCTGGT
>CAZHBL010001040.1:0-1514 GCA_964530105.1 uncultured Pirellulales bacterium
TGCTGGGCACGAGAAAATCTCTCGCCCCTTCCGGCGTGCTCTTGGCCAGCATCGGTGTTTCTATCTCCCAGAAACCAAGCTTGTCGAAATAATCCCGCACAATCATCGTCACCTGGTGCCGCGTGCGGAGCTTGTTCTGCATCTTCGGCCGACGAAGATCTATATACCGGTTCGCCAGGCGCAGCTCTTCGCCCGTCTTCTCGGCGCTATCTATCTCAAACGGTGGTGTTTTCGATGTATTGAGAATCTCCAGCCTCTCGGCGGCAACCTCGATTTCGCCGGTCGCCAGCTTCGGGTTCTCCATGCCCTCGCTTCTGGGTTGTACCTCGCCTTCGGTTGCAATGACCCATTCGCAACGGGCCGTTTTGGCCAATTTGTGCATTTCCGGCTGAGTCTCAGGGTCGAAAACAATCTGTGTCAGACCTTCTCGGTCACGCAGATCGATGAATACCAGATTACCGTGGTCGCGATAGGAATGGACCCATCCCGCCAACGTAACTTTTTTGCCGGCGTCTTCCAGCCGAAGCTGGCCGCAATTATGTGTTCTCTTGAGCATTACAAAATCTCTCTCTCAATAAAAAAATAACAAAGATTCCCGCGCGCGCGGAAATAGCCGTCAAACAGCATAGCGGAACAGCCCTGATTCGTCAATAGCGGCTTTTCGATATTTGACGCCGGACTGCCACGCCCAGCTTGGCGAGACATGGAGTAACCAGGCACAATTAAAAACACTCAGTTTGTGGAAGGCAGCTGTTGGCTTTTCTTTAGCAGGCCTGCTTTGGTCGAATCGACGGTTATGGTAAACTCACCTTTTCCATCGACTACGAACTGCACACGAACGGCGCTCATGCCGTCAATCGTCTCCAATTCCACGCGTTCATGGCGCCGCTTGACAGCCGCAGCGCGTTTGAAGAACCGATCCGTAACCCGCCCGCTTGAGAGGACGTTAATCTCATCGCCTTCAATAGAAACGATATCAGGCGGGCTTATATGATGGGCCACGTCCTGGCCGGTCCTCGTCGGAATCAGGCGCTTGTTCTCAATAGTGACCCATATCTTGAACAAGCTCTCGCCGAGTGGCTCGACTTTTACCTCGCTGATTTCAAGCAGCGGCATCATATCGGCGTGATAGAGTGTAAAGGCCATATTGCGGTGAAGCTCTTCTTCCAGCAAAAACGAAGGCGGCATCCGGCCCCATTCTTTTTTCTGGCCTCCTATTTCAATCTTGCCATACGTCGGATGCTCATACTCCTTCCACGGCACAAAACCGTCGCCCATAAGCACATATTTTATAAACTCAGCCTCCTGCTCATCCGAAAGCGATTCGGAGCCTTTGTACAGGTTCCTTGAGGTCCACAACTCGTTCGTGAATGAAAGAATGCCCCGTCCGCCGTAGAACCAATCGATCTCGTTTCCCCAGGTCGTGTAAAGGTCTTTGAAGATAATCATCGAACGATAAAAGGGCAGAATTTTTTCTCCACGATCTGCAATCAGGCTTAGCACCCGTTCATCCC
>CAZHBL010001041.1:0-1511 GCA_964530105.1 uncultured Pirellulales bacterium
TGGAATTTGCCCGCCTTTTTGAATATCGGTTCGTATAATACGTAAATAAGTAAAAAGGCAGATATCCTCTAATTCTCTTCGCTCTTCGTGGCTTAGTGGTTAAGAGTTGATTTGAAAAAACAAAGCCAATTCCGGCAGGATCGGCTGGTAGATCGGGCGAGATTCGGGTTAAATGAGACCTATTAGGTTAGATATGTTATATTAGCCAGACAGAGACGCCCATCAGTGCCGGCCCTATGCTTAATCGGAGGCCTTACGGTCATCGGGTCGTAAAGGGGGTCAGGCATAAGTATTGCCGCAAGTGTAAAAGTTGGAAAAGCGAGAGTGCATTTTACAATGACAGATGGAAAAAAGACGGCTTAGATGACCGGTGCAAGAACTGTACATACTATCAGCCAAAAAGTCTCGTAAGAGAGAGCCGGCTGTGAAGAATTGAGAGAGAATGACGAAGAGATACTACAAGCGGACTTGCCCCCGATAGGGTTGATGGAGATTTGTTGGATCGGCACACCGGCGCACGATGATTCGCCCCGGCAGGCGGGCCTGAAATATTGGCTCCGGCGATCAATTCTTCTCAACCAGGCTGAGCCAGCGGATTTCGCCGTAGCCTTTGTGGGATATCGATAGCGTCGCGGGTACGGCGACAACGATGTCGGCCTCGGCGAGTCCTTCTTTTTTGCTCAGAACCATTTTTAGCGGTTCTTTAAGTCCTTCGAGAATAACTGTGCCGGTATCTTCAAATGGGCCGAAACCGAGAGCCATGCGGTATGTGCCGGGCTCAACACGGAATCGAAACTGCATATCCTCGCTAAGGCGGCAGCCGTCACCGTCGAGCTTCGAGCGAATCCATTGGCGATTTTCGTCGGACATGGCAGGCTTGTTGAAGCCGTAGCCCCGGTCCTGGTCCCAGACATCAGCCGCCTTTACCAGCGTAAAGGGGAACCTGATCCCTTCGAGGAGGTATTCGCCTACGCGGTCCGGCATCCCGAAGTCATAGAGGTACTTACGGCACGATACGGCACGCTCGCGACGCTTCTTCAACTCGAGCTGCCGGACGTCATAGTCGGCAAGCAGCGTTTGCCAGCCGGCGCCGGCGTCCATATTGCGGATGTAAATCGGATACGGGGTAATCTCTAATTTGGATGTATTCTCGGGCTCGAACGTGGCGCCAAAAGCATCGGTGATTTTGCATGGCCCCAGATTCAGGCCGAGCCGGGCTTCGCCGTCGACCGTCCAGGCTGTCAGCAGCGGCTTACCGTCCTCGTTCCATTTCAACAGCCAGATGTTCTGGTCCTTGTGCGGTAATCGCACGGCCCGGCCCCTGACCTGCTTGAACTGACGCACGAGCGTCCCAAACGTGAACCAAGAAGGTTTTTCGGTGAAGTCGTTCCGCAACAGGCCGGAGCAGGCGTGCATTGACGGAGTCGAACCCGATTCGCGATAAACAAAGACCTTATCGACGCCAAAGGCAAGGCACAGCATCACAACACGCGGCAGGCGGGCGGCCTGGA
>CAZHBL010001042.1:0-1504 GCA_964530105.1 uncultured Pirellulales bacterium
TAAACAGAAAATCCGCGAGCGCTTTGGATAGCTCGGTCTTGCCCACGCCGGTCGGGCCGAGAAACAAAAATGTCCCTATCGGCCGGTTCGGGTCGCTTAATCCCGAGCGACTTCTGCGAACGGCATTACAAAGTGCTTCTACGGCTTCATTCTGACCGACTACTCGCCGGCGAATCACATCCTCCATTTTCATCAGGCGCTCGCGCTCTCCGCTTAATAATTTCGCGATGGGTATTGACGTCCACTTCGAAACAACCCCGGCTATGTGCTCTTCGGTGACTTCATTGTGGATGATCGCCTTGTCGGACCTGGAAAGCTCGGCCTCCTTTTCTTCCAGCTCTTTTTTCAAGTTTGTTATCGTCTCGTATTTTAAGCGGGCCGCGGTTTCCAGGTCGCCTTTGCGCTGGGCATCCTCGAACTGGTTATGAGCGGTTTCAATTTCCTCTTTGAGAGTTTTGATCTGGTCGATCTCACCCTTTTCACTTTCCCATTGTGCCGTGAGTTTCTTGTCCCGCTCCTGCAGTTCGGCCAAATGCTTTTCAGTATTTTTCAGCCGCTCGGCGCTGGCTTCGTCGTTTTCTTTCTTCAGCGCTTCTCGTTCGATCTGGTACTGGACAATCTTTCTGCGAATACCGTCGAGTTCGGCCGGCAACGAATCATTTTCAATCCGCAACTTAGAGGCCGACTCGTCGATTAAGTCGATCGCCTTGTCGGGCAGCCACCGGTCGGTGATGTACCGATTCGACAAAGTCGCCGCGGCAACAAGCGCCGAATCGGTAATGCGAACGCCATGATGCGCATCATATCGGGCCTTGAGCCCCCGCAGGATGGCGATGGTTTCTTCAACGCTCGGCGGGTTAATCAGAATCGGCTGGAAGCGCCTCTCAAGCGCTGCGTCTTTTTCTATGTACTTTCGATACTCGTCAATCGTCGTTGCGCCAATGCATCGCAGTTCGCCCCGCGCGAGGGAAGGCTTCAAAAGATTGCCCGCATCGACCGCACCCTCGGCCTTGCCGGCGCCGACGACGGTGTGCAGCTCATCAATAAAGAGGATGATTTGTCCCTCGGCGGCGATAACTTCTTTCAACACGGCCTTGAACCGGTCCTCGAATTCGCCCCTGAATTTCGTCCCGGCAATCAACGCCCCCATATCCAAAGCGACAACTCTCTTGTTCTTCAGGCCTATCGGGACATCACCCGTAACGATCCGCTGGGCGAGGCCCTCTACAATAGCGGTTTTACCGACGCCGGGCTCACCAATCAGCACCGGATTATTCTTCGTTCGGCGGTTGAGAACCTGCATGCACCGCCGGATCTCTTCCTCTCGCCCAATTACCGGGTCGAGCTTCCCCTTGCGGGCCATATCGAGAAGGTCGATCCCGTAGCGTTCCAGCGCTTTGTATTTATCTTCCGGATTCTGGTCCGTTATCTTTTCCGGGCCGCGGATTTCTTTCAGGGCGGTTTCAATCTGTTCCGGCGTAACTGAGTTTAGCTGCAAAATCTC
>CAZHBL010001043.1:0-1502 GCA_964530105.1 uncultured Pirellulales bacterium
CCGACGGCAAAATCCTGCTGGCCGACAAAGCGAACATTGCCTGCTCACCCGACGGCCACGGTGGCAGCCTTAAAGCCCTTTACGAAAGCGGTGCTCTGGACGATATGAAAAGACGCGGCGTAGAATTCCTCAGTTATTGGCAGGTCGACAATCCCCTGATAAACATCTTCGATCCGCTTTTTATCGGTCTGCACGTCCTCGATCAGGCCGAGATGTCATCAAAGGCGCTCATAAAGTCGGGCCCGAAAGAAAAGGTCGGCAACTTCTGTCTCGTTGACGGCAGAGTAACTGTCATCGAATACAGCGACCTGCCTGACGAGCTGGCCGAGAAAAGAAATCCCGGCGGTTCGCTAATCTTTGAACTCGGCAGTATCGCCATCCACATCATCAACCGAGCCTTTGTGGAAAAATTGAACGGCGATGATTTCTCTCTGCCGCTGCACAAAGCGGTAAAAAAAATCCCGCACATAGACGGGGAGGGAAACGCCGTCGAATCCGACGGCGTAAAGCTGGAGAGCTTCGTTTTTGATGCGCTGCCGCTGGCCTCCAAGTCGGTCATATTACAAACTATCCGGAGCGAAGAATTTGCCCCCACCAAAAATGCTGCCGGCCTCGACAGCGCCGAAACCACGCGGAATATGATGACCGCCCGTGCCGCCGGCTGGCTCGAATCGGCGGGTATCACAATCCCCAGAAAACCGGATGGTTCAGTCGATTGCGTGCTCGAAATCGCCCCGAGCTTTGCGCTTGAAAAAGAAGACATCAAAGAGAAGCTGGATCAAATACCCGAGATCAAGCGGTCCGGCCGCATCTACATAGCCTGAGTTCACGCCGTATTGTTGAGCTGGTTTCAACCAGAAGCTTCTCGTCTATTTTGTAGAGAATTTAAGTACCGTCACAGTCGAGTACTTTTGTCCCGGAAAAAGGACTACGGACGGGAAGTCGGGCTTATTCGGCGAATCCGGGAAGTGCTGTGTTTCCAGGCAGAATCCGTAGTTCTTCCGATACACTTTGCCGGCTTTTCCCGTTACAGAACCATCCAGGAAATTGCCGGTATAGAACTGAATCCCCGGCTGATCGGTATAAATCTCCATAACCCTTCCGCTCGTCGGCTCGTACACCTTAGCGGCCAAAGCCAAAGTGCCGCCGCCGCTATTAAGCACGTAATTATGGTCGTATCCGCCCTCAACCTGCCCGATCCGCGAGCCGATAGTCATCGGCGTAGTAAAATCCATAGGGGTACCCTTGACGTTCCTGTTTTCCCCGGTAGGAATCAGGCCTTCATCGACGACGGTGTACTTATCGGCGTTGAGCATAAGCTCATGGCCGAGAATATTACCGGTTCCCTGCCCGGCAAGATTGAAGTAGCTGTGATTCGTCAGATTTATAACTGTCTTCTTGTCTGTCTCGGCTTCGTAGCTGATCTGAAGTTTATCGTCTTCAGTCAACGTATATGTAACGCTGCATGCTAAATTGCCCGGATAGCCCTCTTCGCCGTCCTC
>CAZHBL010001044.1:0-1501 GCA_964530105.1 uncultured Pirellulales bacterium
CCGAATGCGAAACCGTAAACATGCCGGAAATACTACGCTCCAGCTTCACCCAGTACGGCGCGGCAACTCCGGTCTGGTTATAGTTGACACTGACACCACCTGTACTTGGACGTCCCTGTGCGGCTACTCCGCTGGCAGGTGTAATACACGCAAAGGCATGTGCCGAGTCCGGATCCAGCGTCTCACGAATCATTACGCCGGCCTTGGCCCAGTCGTTTGTGTTCTGAACGCTGTTGACTTTTGCTACTATTGAGCCTGCGCCGGTGAGCATCTTATATGCAAAATGGAATTCATCAGCTTCCACTCCATTCACCGCCCAGATATCCGCGCCTGAAGCGGTCATCGTGTAGGTGCCGACCGGGCCCTCTACAAAGCTTCCGGTGGATGCCGGGTAACCCCTGAACCACAGCGATAAATTTGCAACGCCTTCCTCGGTCCAGTCACGCGGAGCGGTCAACTTCAGTTCCGCCTCCGAATACTTGGAGTAGCCCTGCTTATTGTTGTCGTAGGCCAAAGGCATCGACTTGCTGCCGCTGTGGACGATGGTTTCCTCGGTATAAGAGGCAGTCGTTTCGTCACCTACCGCCGCACCGGTGCCGTTGCCGGCAAAGTACGGATCGGTTCCCTGCGCGCCGTAGCCAAGACCATCATGCCACGAGTACCATATCTGGTTGGCGCCGGCATCGTAGTCCTCGAAGTCATCTATGACGAGGAAATCGCCCGTCGTAAAGCTCCAGAGATTGCCTACCCACGGGCTGTCGGCATTAACGGTGTTGACTTCATCGACACGCCAGTAGTAGCTCGTAGCCCAGGCAAGTTTACCCGGATCGTAGCTTTCGTCGCCGAGCGCCTTAGTGCCCTTGTACTCGGGCGAGGACTTGTCGGTGTTCCTGACGGCATCCGCATCGGTACCGAAGTATACTTCATGCAAGGTGGCGGAAACACCAGCGCCCCACTTTAGAATCGGCGTCATTTTCGTACCGGTTGCTCCATTGGTAGGGCTCGGACCCATAGCCCTTACTGGTGGCGACAAAGCAGCCTGTGGAATAATCTGTTTGGGCGTGCTGGGACTCAGCCAGCGTAGTTCGCAGCCGGCACCTCCACCATTCTCATACATCCAGAGTTCGATGGAGTACCTTTGACCGGCAACAAGGTCAATTGTTCCCCGATGCTCGACCATTCCTTGTTCTACCCACATATCGATGATGGGTTGGCCGTCTACCCACAACCGCTGGCCGTCGTCTGTCGTCACACAGAACGTGTAGGTCTCAGTGAATGCAGCCTCGACTTCACCGGTGAATCTGCAGGCGAAATTATTATCATTAACGAGAGGATTTGGTGAGCCGGGATCGCCCCAATTCCAGTTAATTTCAGGTACTATTTCAGTTGTTACAAAAACCTGGAACGGCTCTGATGGAGGAAAATCACCGCTCCAGTGATAATACTCGGCTCGCAGGCCGCCGCCGATCTTTGCGGTTGTAAAGCTCCAGACATCGCCTGT